>CALMJO010000616.1 GCA_937864375.1 uncultured Spirochaetota bacterium | reverse complement strand
GTCCCCCACCATCTCGCTCATCGCCAGGAAGCTCACCCATTTCCTGAGCTCGTTTATCCCCAGGAGCGTGAGAGCGTGCTTGATGGACTGGATCTTGGTGCGCAGGCCGAATGCCGCGGAATTGATGAGCTTCAGGAGCTTGTAGGTGATCGCCATGTCCCGCTTGACGATATGCTCCAGCAGGTCGAACTCCATGTCTGGGCTGTTGATCTCGTTGATGATCTGCATGTAGGTGAGCTTCCGCGGCGGTATGGACGCTCCCGCGACGATGTGCGGACGGCTGAAAAAGTAGCCCTGGAAGTAGTGAAAGCCGAGCTCTTTGGCATGTTCGAATTCCTCGAGGGTCTCCACCTTTTCCGCCAGGAACCTGAGGCGCGCCCGCCCCAGGGTGTCGAGTATGCGCGACCTCTCGCCTCTGTCGGCGAGCTTGAAGTCTACCTTGATGATGTCAGCCACGGCGATGAGCTCCTCGTAGTCGGGCTTCAGCATGAAATCGTCGAGGATTACCGTGTAGCCGGATTTTTTCAGTCGCCTGCAGGAGGCTACCACGTCGGAGTCGGCCTTCACGTCCTCGAGCACCTCCACCGCGAGGAGCTCCCTGGGGAAGATGGTGGCGACCTCGTTGATTATGAGGTTGCGGGTGAAGTTGACGAAGGCCATCTTTCCGCCGGTAATGGTGTCCATGCCCAGGAGGAAAAAGCTGTTCATTATGGTGCGGGTGGTCGCGTAGTCCCCGTCGAGATGCTCGTAGAAATTGTCGAAGCCCGTGCGGAAGAGCAGCTCGTAGGCGAAAATGTTTTTATTCCGGTCGAAAATGGGCTGGCGTGCCACATACACGTTGCGGATTGCGCTCCCGGCCTGCTGGTTGCTGGTCCTGCTTTCCAAATTTTCCTCGTACCCCGGTTTCGCGGCACCCGGTTAAAACTACCCGCCCGCGTTTTTTATTTTTTCCCTGTAGTCCGTATTGTCGGTTCCAAGGAGTATGGTCCGATCCTTCCATTCGCGGTCGTTGCGGAAGTACCCGGTGGAAAGTCCTATCGCCTCGAACCTGGGCACCATGTACGTGATGCCGTTGCCCGCGTCCAGTTCTTTATCGTCCTCATAAACGCAATAGAACACGGCGTTCGCCAGCAGCCGGTCGAACAGCTCCTGGCCACCGGCGGAATATATGCGGAAAAGCTTTTTCGACTTGAAATTGATGATGCAGGGAACGGAGGATATGTTCAGTATGATCCTGCGCGACTCCGTGTCGAGCATGTAGGAGTCGAACCCCCGGAGGACCGTGATCGCGCCCCGGGAGATGTAACCGCGCGCGAGGTGCAGCGCCAGGTTCAGCTTGAGTGAATTCATATAGAAGGGACGCAGCACCGGGTCCAGGGATTCGTACTCCCTGTACTCCGCCTTCTCCTCGCGCTCCGGGGACCTGTTCTGTTCGTCAAGGATGCGGTTGAAGTCATAGCCGCAGGGCGGGGGGATTTTCCGATAGCCGCTGTCCGCCGCGCTCATCGCTCCGGGCGTGTTGTAGCGGCAGCCGCACACCGCGTACCAGTACTTGACGCCGGGCTGTGCCGACTCGTCCGAGTGTGATTCGGACTCTGTCCGGCCGATGCGGAACCACGGTCCGGATTCCGAATAGGCCCTGAATACATTGAAGCCCTCGAAGCTGCGCACGCCCGTCCATGTTACGGTCACGCCGGCTGCGGAGGTCCCGTCCGCCGCGTCCATGGCGCATATTCCCGATTCGCCTTCCTGCGCCTGTGAAATTCCGGTCGCGGTGAACGCAGGGACGCACGCCGCCAGGAGCAGCAGGATCTTGAACACCGTTTTCATCGGGACGGTTCCAGGTCGCATTAAAGGTATATCTCTTTTTTGCCCCGAAAGTGTAACTCCGCGGGGTTAAAACGTCAAATACATTTCCTTGCCGCCCGTACGGGTATTTTATCTTGACGCTCGTGTCCCCGGTTTATATCCTCTCGGCTGGAAATACGAGCCCGGAATCCACATGCACCCGATCCTGCTTAAAATAATCTTTTCCGCCAGGGACTTCGCCGGCAACGTGTCCAGGTCTCTCCTGTCCAGCGTGGGCATCGTCTTCCTCATGGCGTTCCTGGTGCTCTATCTGTCGCTCCGGCAGGGGGTAAGGGAGTACGTAGGCGGCACGCTCTTCGAGGGCATGCAGATCAACGAGATGGTGATCTCTCCCCGGGGGGCCGGCGAGGATCTCTTCAACCTGAAGGCGCGCCAGGCGGCCATCCCGGCCGATGCGGTTGGTCGGGTCCTGAAGGTCCCCGGGATATCCGAGTACTATTCCATCCTGAGGCTCGACTATCCGGTGCGGATCGAAATAGACCGGCTGGGAATCTACGTGGACGAGTACGTGCCCATATTCGGGATTTACCGCGAGCACCTCAAAAAAATGGGCAGACAATGGCAGGACTTCGCAGCTGATCAGGACGTACCAGTGATCGTCCCCGCGTTCGTGCTCGAGATATTCAACAACCTCACCGACGCGCGCGGGCTCCCGCAGTTCGGCGAAAAGATGCTCCGCGGCTTTCCCCTCGAGCTCAAGATACAGACCTCCCCGAAGGGCAATGCGGCGCGGCGCTACTACCGCTACGACGCGAGGGTGTTCGATTTCCTGGGGACGCTCACGCTTTCCGGCCTCATGGTGCCCGCCGACTTCATCACCGGATTCTGCGCCGCGCACCGTGGCGAGGCCCCGGCCGGCAGCGCGGGCTTTTCGTTCATCAGGCTGTTCGTCACCGTGAAGAACGTTAAGGACATCCCCGAGGTCGCGAGAAGCGTCCAGGCGATGGGGCTTCGCGTGGATTCCCTGAAGGACGTGGCCGGACGCACGAACAGGGCGCTCACGATCATGGACACCTCCTCGCTCGTGGTCGTGGGAATTTTCCTGGTGCTCACGGCGGTCGCGATCTTCAACGCCTACCTGTCGATGGTGTATCACCGGAGCCTGCGGTTTTCCCTCCTGCGCGTGATCGGCATGTCGAAGCTGCGCATCGTGACCGTGTTCGTCGCCGAGGCCGCGGTGGTGGGGGCGCTGTTGGGCGTCGCGGGCTTTTTCCTGGGGAGCGTCCTCACCGCGTATGCGACGGAGCTCCTGGGCAGCTGGCTCCCCGTGCTGCAGGGGCTGGTAATCAGGAACAGCACGGCGCAGTACCTGCCCCTCGCCGCGGCCCTGTCCGCCGCGCTTTCCATGGCCTCGGCCCTCGCGCCAGCGGTTGTCGCCGCCAACATGAACCTCTTCAAGGC
>CALMJO010000615.1 GCA_937864375.1 uncultured Spirochaetota bacterium | reverse complement strand
ATCTAGTACGGTCTCGTGGGCTCGGAGATGTGTATAAGAGACAGGCATGGAAGCCATCGGGCACAAAGTCAAATAATCAAAAGGCGCCACGGGGGCGATGACGTACAGCGGAGGGACGCAGGGTGGAAGAGAAACATTTCCCCGAAAAATACAAGAGCCCGGGCGAGGTGCTCGACTTCATCAAGCCGGGCAATCGAATCTACCTGAGCAGCGGTCCCGCCACGCCCGGGATGATCGCGCGCGAAATCGTGAAATCGGACAAGAAAAACCTCCTTGACCTCGAGCTCATCCAGCTCATCACCCTGGGAGACTACATCCCCAACGACGCCGCCTACAACTACAAGTTCAGGCTCAAGACCTTCAACACGGGCGAAAGCATAAGCAAGGCGATAAGCGAGGGAAGGGTCGATTTCATCCCGGCCAATCTGATTGAGATCCCGTTCATCCTCGCCAGCGGCGCCATAGGCGTCGACATGGCGATCGTGCAGACCTCGCCCCCCGACCGCTACGGTTTTCTTAACCTGGGCATAGCCGTCGACGTCGCCAACATCGCGATCAACAAGGCCGCCGTCGTGATCGCCGAGGTGAACCCGAATGTGCCGCATACCTACGGCGAGACCACCATTCACATCGACCAGGTGAACTATCTCGTGGAGAGCGAGCTGCCGCTCCTGGAACGGGAGCGCAAGCCCTTCGACCCGGTGATGGACAGGATTGGATGGCACATCTCGAACATCATCGAGGACGAGTCCACCGTGGTCCTGCACGCGGGACGCATCTTCGACGCGATCGCGCACAATCTTAAATCCAAGAAGCGCCTGGGCATCTACACCCATGTCATCTCCGACTGGGTGATGGACCTCCTGGAGGCGGGCGCCATCTCATACGAGCGGAGCCGCTACCACGGCGGGATGGTCAACACCGCCTACTGTTACGGGACCAGGCGGCTCTACGAATACGTGAACCGCAACCCCGTCTTCGAGTTCCATCCGCTCGCGCGGCTCGTGAACCCCTACGTCGTGGCGCGCATAAACCGGCTGGTGAGCATCATGAACGTCAAGCGCATCGACGTAACCGGCGAGTCCGTGATTTTCCACTCGGGCGACAATCTTCTCTCCGGCTACGAGAGCAAGCTCAACTTCGCGATAGGCGCCGCCTTCTCCAAGGGCGGGAAGGCGATCGTCGCGCTCCAGTCGCGCGACGTGGACGGCGGGAGCAACATCGTCATCAGCCACGTGTGCGACGCCGACCGCGTGCGCGCCACGCTCGGGGCCGCGCGCTACGTGGTGACGGAGTACGGCGTGGCGAACCTCTTTGGCAGGTCCATCCGCGAGCGCGTGCTCGCGATGATCGAGATCGCGCACCCCGACCACCGCGAGGGCCTGCTCGCGCAGGCCAAGTCACAGGGCTACGTGTACCCCGACCAGATCTACGTGAAGGAGCACGCGGTGAACTATCCCGACGAGCTCGAAACGGTGAAGACCTTCAAGGGGGGGCTCGAGGTGAGGTTCCGTCCCATAAAGACGTCGGACGAGGACATGATGAGGCGCCTCTTCTACGAGTTTTCCGACGAATCGAAATACCTGAGGTACTTCGCGAAGGTGCCGTTCATGCCCCACCGCGAGATGCAGAAATACGTGAACGTGGACTACACGCAGACGGTCTCGATCGTGGGCGTAGTCACGCACGACCGCACCGAGCGCATCATCGCCGAGGCGCGCTACTCGTACGACATCCACGATAAGATGCACGAAATGGCATTCCTTGTGGACGAGGAATACGGGGGACGCGGCATCGCCACCTTCCTCACGAACTACCTCATCCGGATCGCGCGCGCGCGCGGGATCACGAGGCTGTGCGCCAACGTGCTTTCACAGAACGACAAGATGCTCAAGGTCTTCCAGAATTGCGAGGTGAAGCCCGAGCTGCGCGTCACCAGCGGGGTGATCGAGGTAAAGTTCAGCCTGCAGTCATGACGCGAGGCCGGGGCGCGCCGTCATTCCCTCCTCGTCTATGACGAAATCGCCAAACACGGAGGGCGCCTCCTTCTGCATGATGCGCAGCATCTCTATCGCGACGCGGCGAATTTCCCACTGGGCCGCGCGGTCGCACCTCAGCGCGAACACGTGCCGGAGCTCCCTGAAATTGGCGGTGAACACGATCTGGCTCTCCAGTGCGTTCGGAAGAACGAAGCGCGCGTCCTCCTTTTTCGCGCCAAGCTCCCTGAGACGAATGTAGGCCCTGCGCGAGGACTCGATGAACTCGCGAAAGACGGCCGCTGCCTCCGGGCTCGCGGCGATGTCGGGCGGAATAATGTAATTGAACTCGTCCTCGAGCACGTAGCGCTGGGACTGCTGGGAGAAGCTCGCCATGCGGTGGCGGACCAGCTGGTGGGTGAACGCGCGCGACGCCCCGGCGATGCGGAAACTCGCGCCGGCATGCTCCAGGATGGAGTGGTGCCCGCTGCGGATGCAGCGTTTAATAAAATTCTTCTCGCTGGTTTCGTCCATCCTGTCGAGAGACAGGTAGCAGGTCCTTCCCGCCTCCTCGATCAGTTTTTCGGCGCGCGGCGTGACCGCGAGCAGCGTGACGTCCGGCTTCAGGAATTCCATCGTCCCCCCTCTTCCCCGTCGTGCGGGGTGTCAAATGCTCTTCCCTTATCCCATGCGGCCGCCCCTGTCAATATATTAAGCGCCCATGCACCGCAGGGGGACAAAATATTCTTGATTTCCTTTATACAAGATGTGCAGCTTGGTGAGTTATCGTTATTGACCAACGTGTGCGGAGACCAGGGTGAAAGGAATCGATTCAGGCGGAATCGTTAAGCTCAACGAGCGATTCGCGGTGCTCATGGACGGCGTTGAGGATGCCGGAAAGAAGGCTGTGTTGACGGAATTCTGGCACTCCGCGGCGGCGGGCTATTTCGCGCACTTTGAACGCATCAAGGCCCAGGTCGACCAGGGCGCGCGCGACCCTGAAGAGGCGAGCGGCGAGGTCATACGCGCCACCGACGATATACTCGAGGAATGCAGGCGCGTGGAAGACCTGGTGGACGACCCCTCCCTCATGAGCGCCGTCAAGGGGCTCTTCCGCATGCGGGGCATCCCCCTTGCCGTCGAATCCGAAATCGTGAAACACGCCTTTATGAAACCGGGAGGGTACGCGGGCGACTTCCGCATCATCGAGATCGTGTACGACGACCGAGTGCTCTCCAGGGGATTCGGTCACTGCATCGACAGGCGCTTCCTCGTGGACGATTATGCCCGCGCCGTACGGAGCCGCAAGGAGACCATGAAGCGCCTGCTCGCCGCGTACATTGGGAGCGCACGCCCGGGGCGCCTCGAGATCCTGAACATCGCCTGCGGGTCTTCGCGCGAAATCGTCGAGCTGTTCAGGGAGAGCAATCCCGCGCACGAAGGGGGGGTTCATTTCACGCTCGTCGACCGCGATCCGGAGGCGCTGGTTTTTTCCCGCGGGGCGGTGGCGCAGGCTCCCGGCGTAATGGAGTTCGACTTCCTCAACCACAGCGTGTACGATTATATCAAGGACCCCGGGAAATACGGGGAGGTGCTCAGGGGGAAGGACCTGGTATACTCGATCGGGCTCGCGGATTACCTCCCGGACGAGATACTGGGCAGGCTCATCACATTCCTCTTTGGCCTGCTAAATCCCGGCGGCAGGCTTGTCATCGCACACAAGGACTCGAAAAATTACCGTCCACTCGCCCCGGACTGGTGGTGCGACTGGACCTTTCACCTGCGCAACGAGGACGAGGTACGGGCGCTGGTTGAGTCCAGCGGAATTGATTCGTACCGTCTTTCAATACAACGAGAGGCGACGACGAACATAATTTTTTTCATTATTCTTGAAAGAACGTAAGGCGGCAAATGTCATTTCTCGGGATAACGGGCCTTGTTAATTTTTTGACGAGCGCAATACTCGGGCTCTTCGTGCTTTCGCGGAACACCCGCAGCGCGCAGAACCGGAGCTTCGCCTACGCC
Source organism: uncultured Spirochaetota bacterium (assembly GCA_937864375.1). Classification (GTDB taxonomy): domain Bacteria; phylum Spirochaetota; class UBA4802; order UBA4802; family UBA5368; genus FW300-bin19. The sequence continues at coordinate 6,248 of CALMJO010000615.1, read as the reverse complement.
AACGGCAGCATCGCCCTCTACAGCCTGGGTTATTTCCTGTGGCAGCTGGCGCAGAACGCGGGCGACGCGCTCTTCTGGTTCAAGGTGCTCTTCGCGGGCATTATCTGCGTGAACGCGACCTTCCTGCACCTCGTATTCAGCATCACCGGGGTTTTCGCCGCGAAACGACGCGAGCTCCTGGTCTACTACGCGATCAACGCGGTGTTCTGCGTTCTGAATTTCGCCCATTTGCTTTATGAAACCGTGGAACCGCGTCACGGGATGGGTTTCTGGCCCTCTCCCCTGCCCCTGTTTCACCTGTACCTCGTCTTCTGGTTCTGGCAGTGCCTTTACGGATCGTACCGGCTCATCAATGGCATGCGCGTGACGCACGGGGTCAAGCGGGAGCAGGTCCGCTACACGCTGCTTTCGGCCATCGTGGGATTTCTGGGAGGGTGCTCCAACTGGCCCATGTGGTACGGGTACGACTTTCCTCCCCACGCTAACATACTCGTAAGCGTCTATGTCATCATCATCGCCTACGCCATCATCAAATACCGTCTCATGGACGTGCGCATCGTGCTCACGCGCGCCGGCATCTTCGTCCTCGTGTACGCCATCGTCCTGGGACTGCCGCTGTGGATCGGGCTTTACGGCGATTTTGGCATCCTCGCCTTCCTGACCCTGTTCGGCCTCACGCTCCTGGGGCCGTTTATCCAGCGCTATTTCCAGGGAAAGGCGGAGGGCATGCTTCTCGCCGCGCAGCGCCGCTACCAGATTCTGCTGCTGAACGCGAGCAAGCGGATTACAAGGGAGCGTGACCTGGACAAGCTCCTCAAGCTCATCACCTACGGCGTGAAGCGTGCCGTCAAGTCAGAGTTCACCGCGATCTTCATCAAGACGCGCAGCGACGAGGAATACCGCCTGAGGGCGTACGCGAACAGGGAATCCATCCCGGGGATCGCCCCCTTCCCCGCCGGCGACCCGCTCGTCGCGCTGCTCAGGACGCGCAAGGTTCCGCTCGTGTTCGAGGAGGTGCACCACCTGCTCGGTCACAGGTTCCCCCGCGAGGTGCATCTCGTCGTTCCGACATTCTGGGAAAAGGACCTGCTGGGATTTCTTCTCATCGGCAAAAAACTCAACCGGTCGTATTTCACCCGGGACGACGTCCGCACCTTCGAGATTCTTTCGCACCAGGGAGCGCTCGCGATCGAAAACTGCCTCTACGTCCAGGAAAACAAGTCCGTACAGGAGCGGCTCTTCCAGGCCGAAAAGCTCGCCTTCATCGGGGGAATGGCGGAAGGCGTGGCGCACCAGATCAAGAACCGTCTGAACCATTTTTCGCTGGCCACTCGGGAGATGCAGGTCGAGCTCGCGGACATGACAAGGACGCTGGAAGGCGCCTCCCGGGACAAGCTTGGGAACTCCATCGCATACCTCAATGAGCTGGGAGATTCGCTCATCGACAACGTCAAGCGCACCGACGCCGTGATCCAGGGCATTTTGAACTTCGCGAACATGGGCAGGGACGCCGACCAGTTTTCGGCGATCCCGTTCGCGGACCTGGTGCGCGCCGCGGCCGACCTGGTGAAGATCAAGCATGACATCGAGGAACTACCCCTATACGTCGAATGCGGTCCCCGGGCGATGATCTACGGGATCAGGATGCAGATGGTCGAGGTGCTCTACAACCTCATCGACAACGGTTACGAAGCCATCGAGCAGAAGAAGAACTACATGATGGGCGAGGCCGGCCGGGGAACCTTCGAGCCGTCCATACGCGTGCGCCTCCAGGAGAATGACGGCGCGAGCATCATAGAAATTTCGGATAACGGCGCGGGTATCAGGGAGGAAGACCGCCGTAAGCTCTTCGCCCCGTATTTCACGACCAAGTCGTCCTACAAGATAAAACTGGAATCGGGCATAGGACTCTACGTGGCGCGGCGCATGGTCGAGGAAACGCACAGGGGTCGCATCTGGTTCGAGTCTGAGTACCGGAAGGGGACAAAGTTCAGCATGAAGCTGCCGCGCCCCGCGGTTTCGATCGAGGACCAGGGGGCCGATTGACCCCCCGTGGTATTCATGCGCGGCGCATATGTACGCCGGAAACCCGCCCTGAGTGGTTCGACAGGCTCACCACGGGCCTGTCGAAGGAGCCCGCCCTGAGCTTGTCGAAGGGTCAACTCCACTTCACCGTCGAGCCCGCGGGCATGCTCTCCACGTCGATGCACTTAAGCGAAACCAGGCGCCTGAGCTCACCCTGGACGAAATCGGCCGGCTTTCCGGTTTTCTCGTTCAGGTAGGCCGTGAAATCCTTCATCACCTCGTCGCGCGACGCGCCGTTCTTGACACCCGGATACGCCTCGACGAGCTCCTTGAGGATAATATCCCTGTTGAATACGAAGGTGTCGATGCTCTTGAGGATCTGATCGTCCTTCTCGGACAATACCTCGCCCCTGGCTTTGCGGGGCGCGATGTTTTCCACGTACCGATGAATGGAGGAATTGAATTCGGAAACGATGCGGTCGATTTCCTCCGGCGAGATGCCTCCCGCGTGGCACACCGACTGGTTCGCGTCGTATAGGTCCCAATCGTCCGAAAGCACCTTCATCCCGTATTCTGCCGCCTTCTCGCGGACCTCGGTGCCGGGGAACGGGGCCAGGATGTGAAAGCCGTAGTTTTGCGAAAGCTGCTTCGCGAATTCCAGGGTCTTCTCCACGGTCTCGGCGGTCTCCCCGGGCAGGCCCAGGATATAGGATGTCATGGGATCGATGTTCGCCGCCTTGCACATCTCGGCGGCCTTGCGGCACTTTTCGAGCGTGGTCTTCTTCTTGACGCGGTCCAGTATCTCCTGGTTTCCGCTCTCGATACCGAAGCACAGGGTGGTGCAGTTCGCCTCCCTGAGCTTTGCGAGCAGGTCTTCCGAAACCGTGTCGACGCGCGCGAAGGCGCCCCATACGTGCTTGATGCCCCTGTTTATTATCTCGTCGCAGATTGCCAGGCAGCGCTTCTTGTTCGCCGTGAAGAGGTCGTCCACCACGTTGATCTGGTGGAAACCCATCTTCGAAAGAAGCTCGAATTCGTCAACGACGCGATTCACGTCGTAGTAGCGTACCTTGCTGCCCACCATGCGCCTGCCCACGCAGAAGATGCAGTTGTGGGGACAGCCGCGGGAGGTGATCATGTTTATGGGGAATCCAAGCGCACGGTACTTGGCCAGCGCCACGAGGTGGCGCGCCGGATACGGCAGCACATTGATGTCGGGTATGAGCGGCCTGTCCTCGTTGTGGCGGGCCGCGCCGTTTTCGCGCCATGAGATGCCCGCGACCTTTTCGGGCGACTTTTTGGCGTCGAGCGTGTTCAGCAGCTCGGTGAAAGTGATTTCGCCCTCGCCCCGAACGATAAAATCGATGAATCCCATGGCGAGCATGTTTTCGGCGTCAAAGGTGACGTGCGGTCCCCCCATGACGGAAACCAGGCCGGGATTTATTTCCTTGTAGTCCTTGAGTATCGCCAGGGCCTTCTTTACATTCATTGTTACGGCGGTCGCGCCCACTACGTCGGGCTTGAAGTCGGCCAGGACCTTTTTCACACGTTCCCTGGAATAGGGCTGGATGATATAATCTTCTATGATGACTTCCACCCCCTCCCTGAGGAGGTAGGCGGCGAGAGAGATGAGGCCAAAGGGCGGCGTGGGTGACTCCTCGAACGGATAGGGCGGATTAATAAGCAAAACCTTCATTATGTTGTCCTTTGATTGTGACGATTCCCGTTGCAAGGGCGCTGAAATCCAGAGCTACGGTTATTGTTCCGTAATATGCACGTTGACTCGTTTGTAAAGAAAATTCCACTTTCTTCCATTAAATTTCTTTATTTTCCCCACTTTATACGTAAAATTTTGTTGACGCTGGGGTGTGATACATTAATGATTGCTGCTTGTGGTACGGCCTGCCACCAATGGCTTGGCCTGTCTCCTGCGTTCGTAAAACAGAATCCTCCTTATGTGACGAAGAAGGTACCCGATGGTCAAAGAAAAGATATTTTGTGCAAACTGCCTCAACTGTATCGTGATCCGCCAGTACGAATCCGAACCGGACCGCTACGTACTCAGGGTACGGTGTTTAAAGAAGAAATGGGTGAAACGCTCAGGGGAAGAAAAGCTGTATAAATACTTTACCGTCGCCAGGCGTATCATGGACGATTGCGACACCTACGTTGATGCCGGCGAGCTGTTCCCCTACATTAAAAATTTAAGGAAGGAGCTTCCCATCAAGGACGAAATCTACTCCACCAAGGGGTAGAAGATGATCCGGCGGGCCTTCAGGGGCGGAATTCATCCGCCCGGGAACAAGCATCTTACCAAAGACAAGCCTTTCTCGAACCTCTCGATTCCCCAGATATGCTACATACCCATGCAGCAGCACACGGGCGCACCGGCCCGTGTGTGCGTCGCGCTTGGCGATAACGTCGGCCAGGGCCAGATGATCGGGGAGGCCGACGGGCTCCACAGCGCACACGTGCACGCCTCCATTCCAGGAAGGGTGGTCGAGATCGCGAGGCACCCCACCATTCATGCGCGCGACGCCGAGTGCGTCGTTATTGAGCTCCAGGGTTCATTCAGCTCCTCGAACAGGAATGATTCTCCGGGCTGGGAATCCCGCCCAAAGGAAGAGATTGTCCAGAAGGTCATCGCGGCGGGACTCGTGGGTCTGGGAGGGGAGGCATTTCCAACCCACGTGAAGCTCCAGCCGCCGCACGACAAGCCCGTCGACACCCTCATAGTGAACGGTTGCGAGTGCGAACCGTACCTTACCGTGGACGACATGCTCATGCAAAGCCACGCCGCGCACATCCTCATGGGCACCCGCATGGCGATGAAGGCCCTGGGCGTCCAGCGGGCGGTGATTGGCGTTGAAGACGACAAGCCGTCGGCCATCGCGGCGCTCCGCGCCGCCCTGAAAGAGACTGCTCCGCCCGAAGACATACAGGTGCGACCGCTCAGGACGCGATTCCCCCAGGGGGAGGAGAAGCAGCTCATCCGCGGCATCCTGAAGCGTACGGTGCCGTCGGGAGGGCTCCCCGTGGACGCCGGTGTCGCCGTCCAGAACGTGGGCACGGTATACGCAATATACGAGGCCGTAATGTTCGACAAGCCCCTGTTCGAGCGCTACATCACCGTCACAGGAACCTGCGTGAAGAATCCCGGGAACTACAAGGTGCGAATCGGCACCCGGATAGCGGACATACTCGAGGAATGCGGCGGGCTGACCGGGGAACCCGCGAAGATCATCATGGGCGGCCCCATGTGCGGCATCACGATTGATTCCATGGAAGTGCCGGTCGTGAAGGGCACCTCGGGACTGCTCTTCCTTACACAAGACGAAATGGTCCCGGATGAATACCGCGCCTGCATACGATGCGGGCGCTGCGTCGCGGCATGCCCCATGGGCCTGCTTCCTCACGAACTGGGCAATGCGATCGAGCGAAACCGGTTCGACAGGGCCGGGGCGTTCAGGCCGTTCGACTGCATCATGTGCGGTTCATGCGCCTACGTCTGTCCCGCGCGCAGACCGCTCAATCATTTCATCAGGAGAGCGCAGGACGAGCTCCGCCGCGTGCCGCCCGCGCAGGGCGAGGATTAAGGACATGCCGGAGGCAATGAAACCCGCATCCCTCGTCCTTTCGAGCGCGCCGCATGTCAAGGCGAGCCCGTCCGTACGCGCGATCACGTGGACGGTGGTATGCGCGCTCCTCCCAGCCGCCGCCTACGCGGTGTACCTTTTCGGCTTGCACGCACTTTACGCGATGCTCGGCTCCGTCACCGCCGCGCTCGCGGCCGAATCGGCCTTTCTCCACGCGATGGGGAAGAAGGCGATTCCCGCCGACGGTTCGGCCGTCATTACGGGACTCCTGCTCGCGATGAGCCTCCCGCCGGGCGCGCCCGTCTGGACGGCGGCCCTGGGATCGGCATGCGCGGTGATCGTCGCCAAGCAGCTGTTCGGCGGACTGGGCTTCAACATATTCAACCCGGCTCTCGCCGGGCGTGCCCTGCTTGTGGTGTTCGCGCCGGCCGGCCTGACCACCGGCTGGCACGGCTTGGATGCGGCCATCGTGCCGGCATCGGGCCTTGCCGGCGCGAGCGCGCTTCCCCCTGCCGCATTTGACGCGATCACGTCGGCCACGCCGCTTCGCGCGCTCAAAGAAATGCCCGCACTCTTTAAAGAAATGAGCCTGCCCGTAAACGGGCTTCATGACCTGCTGCTCTCCGA
>CALMJO010000614.1 GCA_937864375.1 uncultured Spirochaetota bacterium | reverse complement strand
GCTCCATACACTACATGGTGTTCGACGACATCACGCGCCTGCCCCGGCGCGACGTCATGATGAACAGCATCTGCGGCCCCTCGCCCCTCCTCCTCGCCATCCTCAAAATAAACAATTTCAACGACCTGGGAGCGGTATTCGGATACGAGTTGTCGGACTCCGTACTGCAGTTCGTCGCGCGTTCGCTCAAGACGGGCGAGGAGCCGCTGGGCTACCGCGCCTACCGGCTCAGGGGCACCGAGTTCGGCATCCTGGTCGAGACCGGGGAGTCGCTGGGTGCGCACGATACGGAGTCGATCGAGAACATGCTGCGCGATATCGTCGACTACCTCAATCGGTACCACCTGCCCTACGAGGGCTCGCAGATCCGCCTGTCTTACCGCATTGGAGGCACGCTCGTGGATGCGTCGAACCGGGACACAGCGCTTTCCCAGGCGGACATGGCGCTCAAGGAGGCCGAGCGGCTCCACCGCGCATCGGCGTTCTTCCATAGCAGGACGAACCTTCGGGACGCGGCCTTCCAGGCGATCATGAAATACTCCACGCTCATGGAAAACCGGGAGAAGCGCTCCTACCGCGCGGTGTTCCAGCCGGTATTCGACATTGAAACCGGGGCCGTCGCGTGGTACGAGGGACTACTCCGCATCCTTGGAAGGGACGGCGTCTACGAATCGCCGTATCACTACCTGCCCATCGCGCAGGCGACGGGCGAGGACAGGGACATCTCGCGCTTCATGGTGAGCCAGGCGTGCTACGCGCTCGAGATCACCGACGCCGACATCTCCGTGAACATTTCGCTGGGGGACATGCTCAAGCCCGAGTTCCTGGACCACGTCGCCGCATCCCTGGCGGCCTCACCCGGACGACGCGGCACGCTCATCTTCGAGATCCTTGAGAGCGAGGAACTCATCGACATTGACGCCTGCGCGCGCTTCATCGCCGCGGTGAAGGACCTGGGCTGCAAGATCGCGATCGACGACTTTGGCTCCGGCTATTCGAACTTCACGAACATCGCCCGCCTGCCCATCGACATCGTGAAGATCGACGGTGCGCTCATCCAGCGCATGCTCGCGGACACCCAGGCCTACGACATCGTGGACGGGATCGTGGCGCTGTGCAGGAAGCTGGGCGCCCGTGTGGTGGCCGAGCACATAGACCGGGACGAGCTCCTGTGCATGGTGCGGCGGATTGGCGTGGATTACGGGCAGGGCTTCCTTCTAGGAGAGCCCATGTTCATCCCCACAGTTTCGGCGCGGATGCTCGAATAGGAGATCACATTCCCGCAAAGTCCCGGATAGCCGCCGCGCATGCTCATTTCCCGGAAAGCGGCGCGATGCAGTTGTAAACCTGCCAGGCATCAACCGATCCCTCGTGCGAATCGACCTCCCCGTCCCTCCACACGCAGGACACCAGGAAGATGCCTCCTTCTCCCGTGTCCGCGGTCGCGGTACCGGTAATAAGCACGTGACCGTCAATGACCGCGGTCTTGGATCCCACAGAAGACACCTGGTATTTCAAGCCGGACTCAACCTCTTTGTAGACGAGGGGCTTCCATTTCCCGTCGCGCAGGTAGCCCGCCTGCCTGGTGCGGTCCCGCGGGTCCGGGTGCGAGATGAGCACCACGCGCGAATCGCCCATGAACGCCACGTCGCGCGCCCAGGCGCCGGCGCTCGCGGGCACCTCCAGCGCGGCCGCGCCGGCGGGAGTGAACAGGCACGGTTTGGTCCCCGCAAGGCTGCCGGCGATCACGTAGTCGCCGTTATGGACCGTGATGCCGAAGGCGATGTTCCCCTCGCCCAGGTCCGTGCGCACGCCGTTTTTCCACACGCATGCATGCGCCTTTTCGCCCGATTTGAAGCCGCCGCTCACAAACACGTCCTTCCCCGACACCGCGAGGTCATACGTCCACGCGTAGGCGAGGTCCGCGGAGAGGTCAGTCCGCACGCCGTCCTTCCAGTAGCACGCGGTCTTCCTGCCCTCCATCATGTACTGGCCCGACACGTACACTCTCCCGCCCGCCACGCAGACGACGCCCGCCGACGAGGAAAGCCCTCCGGACAGGTCCGCGCGGACGCCGTTCTTCCAGAGGCACGCATATTCCGCGCCTCCGTTCTGGAACGATCCCGCGGCGTACAGGTCCTTTCCCACCGCTGCGAGCGACGTGACCTCGCCAAGGCCCATCATGCGCACGTCCTTGCCGGTCCTGACCAGCGCCTCGTGGCCGCCGTCGGCGCCGAACTTGAACCCGCCCACCACGTAGGGCGCGTCCGCCCACGCGGTAGCGCCTATCAGGATCAGCAGCACGGCAATTCTCGTTTTCATGAACCCTCCTTCTTAATATATGACGCCGGCCGACCGGGTGAATCACGAACAGCTCGGGGGGCCGATGGATTTAGTGCGGCGCAAGGACCGTTTCCCGGCGCCACCATGAGTAAAAAGCATCGGGACCGCCTGGCGGAAGTGTACGCGTTCCGCCGGTTTTGTCAAGCATGCCGGCATCCCGGGATCCGGGCGCACGCCCCGAAATCGCTTGCCCCGCCCGCGCTCCCGTGCCAGGATCCGCACACGCAGCAGAGTCCACGAAGGAGCACGGCCATGGCAGAAAGCACGATACCCGCCGACGGCGCGAAGGCGCCCGCGTTCACGCTTCCCGACAAGGACGGGAAAAAAATTTCCCTGAAAGATTTCCTGGGATCGTGGGTGGTGCTCTATTTTTACCCCAAGGACAATACCAGCGGCTGCACGCTCGAGGCGGTAGACTTCAGCGCCGCGAACGAGACGCTCGCGAAGATGGGCGCGAAGGTCCTGGCCGTGAGCCCCGACTCCCCCCAGAGCCACTGCCGCTTCGCCGACGCGCACGGTCTCACGATCACGCTGCTCTCCGACCAGGACCGCGCGGTGCTGGCAAAGTACGGCGCGTGGGGGAAAAAGAAGCTCTACGGCAAGGAGTCTACGGGCGTCATCCGCAGCACCTTTCTCATTGGCCCCGACGGAAGGGTGCGCCGCTCGTGGACGAAGGTGAAGGTCCCCGGCCACGTCGACGCGGTGAAAGAGGCGCTCGCCTCCCTCCGGCAGGGGTGATCATCGGCCCCCCATCATGCGCCGCACCGCCTCGACCACGCGCTCCGGGGTGGGCATCATGGCGTTTTCAAGGTCTTTCGCGTAGGGTATGGGGCTGTCCGGGGCGGCGACCTTAACCGGCGCGCATTTCAGGAGGCCGTGTCCCGCTATCGAGGCCTGGGCGATCACCTCGGAGCCCACGCTCCCGGTGAAGAGCGCCTCCTCCACCGTCACGAGCCTTCCCGTTTTCCTGAGCGATTCGAGCACCGTCTTCATGTCGAGCGGGTAGAGCGTGACGAGGTCGATCACCTCGGCGTCGATCCCCTCGCCCGCGAGGCGCGCCGCCGCCTCGTTCGTGAGCCCCACGCCCAGGAGGTAGGTGACGATGGTCACGTCGCTCCCCTTGCGCATAACGCGCGCCTTCCCCAGCGGCAGGGCGTACTCGCCGGGCGGAACGCTCCCGCTCTCGGCGTAGAGGAGCTTGTGCTCGAAGACAATGACGGGATTGTTCGAGCGTATCGCGGAGGCCAGTATCCCCTTGCAGGTGAACGCGTCGCAGGGCGCGGCCACGATGAGGCCCGGGATGCCGCAGAAGAAGCGCTCCATGGACTGCGAGTGCTGGGCCGCCATCCCGATCCCGCTTCCCACGGGCGTGCGCACCACCATGGGCACGCTTACCTGCCCTCCCGTCATCTCCCTGAGCTTCGCCGCCTGGTTCATGATGGGGTCCATGCAGCAGGTGAGAAAATCGCCAAAGAGGATCTCCACCACGGGTCGCATGCCGGTGATCGCGGCGCCCACGGCGCCGCCCGTGAAGCCTTCTTCGCTTATGGGCGTGTCGATGATCCTCCCGGCGCCGAACCGCTCGACGAGCCCGTTGGTCACGTTGAAGTACCCGCCCAGCGACACGTCCTCGCCCCAGAGGAAGA
>CALMJO010000613.1 GCA_937864375.1 uncultured Spirochaetota bacterium | reverse complement strand
CAGGGGTTTCGTCTTGCCCGCCTTGTGCTCTGCAAGCGCTTCGCGAGCGAGATGATCCGCACCTCAACGCCCAGCGCGTCGCGCGCCTCGCGCGCGCGGGCGAGCTGGGTGGGTCCGCCGTCGATTACCAGGAGGTCGGGAAGCTCCAGGCCCTCGTTCACGAGGTGCTGGAGGCGCCGCGCGACTACCTCGTGGATCATGCCGGGATCGTCGGGCGCGTCGTAGCCGCGGATGCGGAAGCGCCGGTAGGCGGACTTCTCCGGGGCGCCGTCGCGGAACCTCACCATGGAGGCGACGGCGTTCGTTCCCTGGGTGTTCGAAATGTCGAAGCACTCGATGACCGACGGGGCCTCCTCGAGCCCCAGGACGGCTCGAAGCTCGTCAAGGCCCCTGGCGCGGTCGCCGGATTCGCGCGCGGCGTCGCGGTCGGCGATGAGCACGTCGATGTTTTTGCGGATGAGCGAGAGTATGCCGCGGTCGTCCTGGGTTTTAGGGGTCGATATTCCCACGCGCCGTCCCGACTGCGCGGAGAGGTGGGACTCGAGGGCGGCCCGGTCCTCGATCAAGGAGGGGACTACGATGCGCGTGGGGACCTCGGCGCCGCGGTAGTGCTCCAGGAGGAAGGCCTGCACCATTGCCGCCGGCGTGGAGTACTCGGCGTTTTCGAAGATGAACACCTTGCGTCCCAGGAGCGCGCCCGCGCGGAATTCCATGAGGACGAGCACGCCCTCGCCGCGGTGCTCGGTCACGTCCACGAAATCCTGGTCGGTCCCCACGGGGGCGCTCACCTTCTGCTCAACGGTGACGGCGCGGATGTGGCCGATGATGTCGCGCAGCTCCGCGGCCTTTTCGTACTGCATGGAGCGGGCGTAGTCCTGCATGAGGGCGGTGAGCCTTTCCACCGTGGGGCCCACGTTCCCCTCGAGGAAGCCCAGGACCCCTTCCACGATCTTCATGTAGTCGTCGCGGTTAATGCGCCCCACGCACAGGCCCGAGCAGCGCTTCATCTGGAAGTTCAGGCAGGGCCGCTCGCCCGGTTTGAGCGGCAGCTCCCTGGAACAGGTCTTGAGCTTGAAGGTGGTATTCAGGAGCCCCACCATGGCGCGCGCGGCGCGGGCGTCGGTGTAGGGGCCAAAGTAGCGGTTTCCGTTATGCGAAATTTTGCGCGTGAATATCACCCGGGGGTATTCCTCCGACAGGGTGAGGGCGATGTAGGGGTAGCGCTTGTCGTCCTTGAGGCGGATGTTGTACTTGGGCCTGTGCTTCTTGATGAGCGCGGACTCCAGAAGCAGGGCCTCGATCCCGGAGTCGGTGACGATGTATTCCAGGTCGTCGATGTTTTTCACCAGCACCCGGGTCTTCACATCGCGCTCGCCCTTCTGGAAGTAGGACGATACGCGCTTCTTCAGGGACGCCGCCTTGCCCACGTAGATGACGAGCCCGGACGCGTCCTTCATGATGTAGACCCCCGGCTGATCGGGGAGCGCGGAGAGCTTAGCCTGCAGGTCCACCGGTCCGGACCTCCTGCGCGCGCATGCGCCCGACCCGCTCGAGGTACTGGCGGGAGGTGGCGTGCCCCGGCTGGATCTCGAGCGCGCGGCGGAAGAGCTCTTCCGCCCTCGCGTATTCCCGCGTGCGCGCGTAGGCGACGCCCAGGTTGAAAATGCTCCCGAAGCTCGCGCTGTTCAGTACGATGAGCGCGCGGAAAATGTCGATCGCCTCGCCCACGCGGTTATCCTTGAGGAAGGCGACCCCCTGGCGGAAGATCTCGTCCTGGGGGTCGAAGCGCGCCGCGTCGGCGGGGACCTGCACTGCCTGTTCGGGCGGGGCGCCTTCGGAATCCCGCGCGGCCTCGGCTGCGGCGGGCTTTTCCGGTTCGGGAGCGCGGGTGGCGGGGAGTTCCTCGGGCGGCGCCTGGACAGGGCGATCCGCGAGTGTTCGTTCGGGTCCCGCGTGGGCGGTCCCGGCAGCCTGCTCCGGCGCCTCCGCGGGAGCTTCC
>CALMJO010000612.1 GCA_937864375.1 uncultured Spirochaetota bacterium | reverse complement strand
CCACGATCGCTACCACCGTTACCAGTCTTCTCATCCTTGAATCCTCCTCTTTCGTCAATCGACTGTGGCTGAGGCTATGCGCGGAGCGGGACGAGCACGTGTGGGGATGCGGAGAGCAGTTTTCCTGTTTCGACCTGCGCGGCAGGAACTTCCCGCTGTGGACGAGCGAGCAGGGGGTGGGCAGGAACAAGAAGGAGTATGTCACGTGGCTCGCCGACTGCCGGGAAAACGCCGGCGGGGACTACTACTGGACCTTCTTCCCTCAGCCCACGTTCGTGTCCAGCCGCAGGTATTACTGCCACGTTGACGACAGCGCCTACATGGATTTCGACTTTTCCAGCCCGGCGTATCACGAGCTGGCGGTCTGGAACGGCGCTGCCCGGTTCATTTTTGAAACGGGAGGCACGTACATCGGGATAGTCCGGAAAATCAGCTCCCTGCTTGGACGCCAGGGCGAGCTCCCCGATTGGGTTTACAACGGCATCATTCTCGGCATACAGGGCGGGACGCAAACCTGCCTTGAGAAGACCAGGGCCATGATCGAAGCGGGGGTCAAGGTGGCGGGAATCTGGGCCCAGGACTGGCAGGGCGAGCGCATAACGAGCTTCGGCAAGCGCCTCATGTGGAACTGGCAGTGGGACCGCATCCTCTATCCGGGGCTCGATGAAGCGCTGCCGGAGCTGAAGGCGCGCGGGATCCGCTTCCTTGGATACATCAATCCGTATGTTGCAGAGGGAAAGCCGCTCTTTGACGAGGCCGCGTCGCGGGGATTCCTGGCAAAGGCGGCGGACGGCGGCGACTACCTTGTGGAATTCGGCGAGTTTCATGCGGGTGTCGTCGATTTTACGAATCCGGAAGCCTTCGAATGGTACAAGTCGGTTATCAGGAGAGAGATGATCGATATTGGCCTCGACGGATGGATGGCCGACTTTGGCGAATACCTGCCCACGGACATCCGGCTGCACAACGGCGCCGACCCGGCCATCATGCACAACAGGTGGCCAGTGCTCTGGGCACGGTGCAACTGCGAGGCGGTGACCGAGGCCGGCAGGACCGGTGAAATCCTGTGGTTCATGCGCGCGGGTTACAGCGGCAGCCAGAGGTATTCGCCCCTGATGTGGGCCGGGGACCAGAACGTGGACTGGAGCATGGACGACGGACTGGCGTCGGTCATTCCTGCGGCGCTGTCGCTCGCCATGTGCGGGCACGGACTTCATCACAGCGACATTGGCGGGTACACGACACTGTTCCACCTGAAGAGAGACAAGGAACTGCTGCTGCGGTGGTGCGAGTTTTCCGCATTCACGCCCGTCATGCGCACCCACGAGGGAAACCGTCCCGGCTCCAACTGGCAGTTTGACGGCGACGAGGAAACCGTGAAGCACTTCGCGCGCATGACCACGGTGTATACGATGCTTGCGCCCTATACCAGGGACGCGGTCAGGATCAATTCAAAGAAGGGGATCCCGGTGATGCGGCCGCTTTTCATGCACTACGAGAACGATCCGGGTTCCTACGAGGTGCGCTACGAGTACTTATTCGGGTGCGACTTGCTGGTCGCACCCGTGTATCTTCCAGGGAAGGTTGAGTGGAATGTTTATCTGCCCCCGGACGAGTGGATTCATCTATGGAGCGGGAAATCTTTTTCCGGCGGGGACGCGATTGTATCGTCGCCCATAGGCGAGCCCCCGGTTTTCTACCGGGCACAATCCGAACAGGCCGCTTTATTCGGAAAATTCAGGGGACTATAGTCCGCCACGAGGATGGAACCATGAATGCAGACATCTTTAAAATGCTGGTCGACCGGAACGCGCATCTCAAAATAAAAACTGCCTGCGACAATTCATTCCGGAAGTACGGCAGGGTGATAAGGAACCTGGATTTTACCCCGGTCGTCGGACACCTGTCGGACAACACCCTGGTGCCGGACGATGGAAATATTTATATTGCGTCGGATGACAGGATGGAGAGGCTGCCTGCGGTCATTTTGGCGGAGAAAATACTGTTCGGGGAAGCGCCCGCCCAGGCCGGTTATTGCAACGGGCGCAACTCCAGCCTGAACGGCCTGGAATACCACAAGGCAAGCGAGATCAATGTCGCGGCGACGCCCGCCGTGCTCCTGCTGGGCGACGTCAGGGACATCACCGAACACTGGCGGTACGATTCATGCGGGGTCGAGGCGTTTTACCTCGAGGCGGGGCAAGCCGTCGAATTGTATGCAACCACGCTGCACTTCGCTCCATGCAGGGTAGTGGAGGGGGGATTCAAGGTTGCAGTGTTGCTGCCAAGAGGGACCAATCTGCCGCTTGAGGAAAAGCCCGGGGACGGCACCGGTGAAAACAGGCTCCTGTTTGCGGTTAATAAATGGCTCCTGGCCCACCCGGAACGGAGGCCCCTCATCGAAAATGGCGCCTGGCCCGGCATAACCGGTGACAATGTAACGATAAATCCGGTCCAGATTGGTGATTGCGAGCCTTCTTTCCCGTCGACATGATGAAACCGTCATGGAGCCTTCTCCGGTTACTTGAATCCCCGGATATGGTGATGTATCGGGATGCTCGAGGCAGTTAAGGGATGAAGATCCCCGACTGATAAAAGTATTCCTGTCCCTCAACAAAGCCCTGAACCGGAGGTCCCGTAAATACTGGACCTTCAGGCATTTCGGCTCCTGCAGGCTTTATGCTTTCTTCCACGACGAATGCGGCGTTTTCAGGAATGTGACAAGCAGGGCGGCGCAAAAAATCCGGAATAGAACCGTATCCTGTTTGAAATGGACCGGGTGTGCTATATTAATGGCCATATGCTGCTGCGTTTCACCACTCTGATCGCCGCCCTTATCACGGTATCGCCGGTATTGGCGGGAGACCCGTTTATTCCCCTGCGGGACGGATGGCGCTTCCACGCGGGAGACGTGCCGGACGCGCATCTCCCCTCGTTCAATGACGGCGAATGGGAATCCGTCAGCATGCCACACAACTGGGCGAAGAATCCCGCCACCAGGGACCATCGCGGCTACAGCTGGTACCGGCTCCGGATCGTCCTTCCCGCCGCCGGGGACCATGCGCCCGGCATCAGGTTCGCCGCCGAAGATGCGGACGAGGCGTGGTTCAACGGCGAAAAGATAGGCGCCACGGGGGATCCCGCACGGGGAATCCACGCCCATGACAGGACGAGGGTCTACCAGGTTCCGCTGCGCCTCGTGCGCGGCGAGAACCTGCTAGCGCTGCGCATCTACAGCGACCAGACGCGCAACAAGGGCATTCCCAAGATCGTGCCGGAATTGGGCGCGTTCACGCAACTGGTGCGCGATACCGACCGCAGCGGCTACGTCAAGGCGATATTCGGCGCGGGCTTCCTCGTCGTCGCGGGATTTTCGCTGGTCATATTCTTCCGACGCGTGCGCGGCCGTGAGTACCTCTGGTTTGCGCTCTTTGCCGTATTCATCGCGGGATACACCTTCCTCTACGGCCAGCCGCTCCGCTTCGATATCTCGGATAATTTCAACGCGTGGAAGAAGCTCGAATACCTTTTCCTGGTGCCCATCCACTGCTTCATTTTCTTTTTTATTCTTGCGTTGTTCAAGCTCACGAGGGTCCGCGTCCGTAACTTCCCCGTGTGGACCGTCGTCGCAGCGCTGCTGGGAGGCGTCACCGCGGCCTGCTGGCTTACGGTGCTTTTCACCGGCAGCCTCCCGGTGTGGGATTTCATCAACAAGGACATCGTCCAGAGGATCTATCTCGTGTTCATTCCCGTGGCCCTGGGCATAATCATCCACCAGGCCGTGCGGAAAAAGGACCGCGACGCGTCGATGCTTCTAATAAGCTCGGTGATCTTCTTCGCCTGCGCGCTGCTCGACGTGGCGTCGGACGCCGCCCTCATACGCTTTCCGCGCGTCATGTGGTTCGGTTTCGTCTTCATGGTCGGCTCCATCGCCGGGATCCTGAGCAGCCGCTTCGTCACCCTTTACGGGAAAATCGAGCAGCTCAACCTCGAGCTCGAGCAGCGGGTCCTGGAGCGCACCGGCGTGGTCGTGCGGCAGCGCGACGAGCTCGAGAAGCAGATCGGGATGGCGCGCAGGATCCAGCAGTCCATCCTTCCCAAGCACCTTCCGCAGATCAACGGGGGCGTGATCGCCTACACCTACCGGCCCATGATGCAGGTGGGCGGCGACTTCATCGACCTGCTCTACGACCGGGGCCGGGACTGCCTGTCCGTGTTCATCTGCGACGTGTCTGGCAACGGCGTGGGCGCGGCGTTTCTCTCGTCGATGGTGAAGATGTCGCTGTCCGCGTGGAGCCTCAACGCGTCGAGCCCCGCCGCGGTGCTCACCGTGGTCCATGAATCGCTGGCGGGCAAAATCGAGGACCATTTCGTCACCGCTGTCTCTTATACACATCTGACGCTGCCGACGAATAGAGAGGTGTA
>CALMJO010000611.1 GCA_937864375.1 uncultured Spirochaetota bacterium | reverse complement strand
AGGTCGCCCATGATGTCGAAGGCGAGCGCCGCGTGGCGCGCGAGCATGCGGATGGAGATCACCGTCGTCTCCCAGCCCGCCTCGATGGTGATGCGCCCGCCCACCGACTCCACCGCGCCGTGCAGCGCGTCGCCCGGATATTTCTTTGAGCCTCCCAGGGCGATGGATTTCGCGATGAGCTCGGCGAGTCCCGCGTTCTGGCTGTTCTCGTACAGCCTGCCGAATCCCGCCGAAAGGACGATGGTGATCTGCGGCAGCTGCTCGCGAATGAAGAACATCTTGATCCCGTTCCCGGCGAGCATGGACTCCACGGGCGGGAGCGAGAGCTCCATGCTCCCGGACGCCGCCTTCCCCGCCTGGGGCGAGCCCGCGCGGGGAAGGGCCGCAAGCAGGACCGCTGCGATCACGCAGAGCGCGGCGCGGCCCCTGGCCGAAAGATTGCTGTTATTCACCGGTTATTTCCCCGCGTCCCTGGATTTCTTCGCGGACGCGTTCACGAGCGTTCCGACGGTTCGATTTTCCTTCACGAAATATTTGGCGAGGACCTCCTTGACGCGCGCCGGCGTGACGGTCCTTATCGCCTCGAGGTAGCGCAGCGCGTACTGCCAGTCGCCGTACACCGTCTGGTAATAGTTGAGCGTGTTGGCCACGCCCTTGTTCGACGCGAGGTCGAATATGAACGATGCCTCCTCGCGGCTGATCACGCGCGCGATCTCCTCGTCCGTGATCTCCGTCTTCATGAGCTCGATCTCCTCGTATATGGCGCTTTCCAGCTCCTGCGCCGTGTGGGGATGGCGCGGCTCGGCGGCGATCACGAAGATGTTGTCGTAACGGGCGCCGGGGAAATCCGCCCATGCGTCCACGGACGAGGCGAGCTTTTTATCGATCACGAGTGACCTGTACAGGCGCGAGGTCTTGCCGTCGGCAAGCAGCCCCGCAATGAGGTCGCAGACCGCGTCGTCCGGCGAATGGAAGGTGGGCTTGGCCCACCCGATGAACAGGAAGGGATTGGCGTCGAACACGTAGTCGACCCTGGCCTCCCCCCGGCGCGCAGGCTCCTTCACGGGAATGTCGCCGCCGTTGTCCTTTCCTTCCAGCTTCCCGAAATATTTTTCCACCAGGGCGAAGGTCTCTTCCGGGTTCTGCTTCCCGGCGATCGTGATCGTCATGCGCGAGGGAATGTAGTTGGTCTTATAGAAGTCCTTTACATCGAACACGGACAGGAACTTTATATTGGAAGGCCATCCAATGATGGGGTGGCGGTAGGGATGGGCGACGAAGGCGGCGGCGATGAAGCGCTCCATGAGGCCCGCCGTGCCCTTGGAATCATAGCGCATGAGGCGCTCCTCCATGACGGCATTGCGCTCGAGATAGAACTCGCGCATAACGGGATTGCGAAGCCGTTCCGACTCCATCTGGGCCCAGAGCTCCAGCTTGGCCGACGGGAGCTCAATGTAGTACGATGTCATGTCGCGCGAGGTGGATGCGTTGAATCCCACGCCTCCGTTCGAGGTGTACGCCTTGTCGTAGGGGGAGCTCACCACGTAGGCGGAGGCGTCCGCCTGCAGCTTTTTGAGCTGGTTGGCGAGCCCCGGGATGCGCTTGTCGTTCGGGTTCTCCATGCGGATCTTGTCGAGCGAATCGCCAATGAGCTCGATCTGGTCAAGGAGCGGCTTCTCCATGGCATAGTTCTTCGTCCCGACCTTGTCGGTGCCCTTGAAGAGCATGTGCTCCAGCAGGTGCGCCGTGCCGATCGTGCGGTAGCTTTCATCGGCTGAGCCCACGTGGAAGGAGGTGATGAGGGCGAGCGTTGGGGAATAGCCCCGGTTTACCACGATCACGCTTATCCCGTTGCCGAGCCTCCTGTAGGAAACGCTCTCCCGGAGGATGGCGAGCGGATCCTCGGGTTTGTCGGCCCCCCGCGCCCCGGCGGAAAAGAGCCAGATGCACGCCGCGATCGCCACACACCATTTCCTGCTTCTCATCACCATGCCCCTGTCCCGGCCCGATTATTGCCGCGTGCCGCCCTTCTGGTCGCGGAGGATTTCCTCCGCCAGTATCTTCAGCTTGGGAGAAACCTTGAGCGGCGGCAGGCTCACCTTCGCCGGTTCGCCGGTCCCGTCGGGCTTTTTGCGGCCGATCCATTCTCCCAGGGCGAGCACCATGCGCGCGAAGATTTCGCCCACCTTGTCCTGCGCTCCCGCCAGCCTGTAATATCCCACCGCGACGAGGGGAAGCTTCTGGTCGTAGTAGAAATGGTCGCCCACGCGGGTGAGGCCGTCACGGTAGGAGGTTTTCATGAAAAGCTCCGCGGCCTTCCTGATTTCTCCCCTGTTGAAGAGCTCGTTTCCCTGCCGAATGAGCGCGGTCCGTTCCTTGCCGTCCATCACATTTTCCTTTTTGAGGGCGTCGCCCTGCGATTGTATAACCATGCAACAGGCGGAGCGGCAAGCATTATTTTTGGAATTTTATGTCTCGTATGCAGAGGGCAAAAAGCATTGAAGAGCCGTCATGCAAGGCCCTGCGCCAGCAGGAGCTTGCGCACCTCCCGGTATACCGCGTTGTCCCGCGGCAGATCGAAGAGGCTTGCACCTTCCTCGCCCAGGCGCGCAAGCTCCTCGTCCTCGGGCAGGGTGATTATCGCGTCAAAGGGAATCTCTGCGACGAGCTTGCGCGAGGACGCGGGGAGACCGCCGCCGCGCACGCGGTTGACGACCGCCGCGCATTTTTTGAATTCGACCTTCATCTCCCGTGCGAGGGCGAAAAGCCTGGCGAGAGTCTCGATCCCGCGCCGCGACGCGTCGGCGGCCATGACGAGCAGGTCGACCCTCTGTACGATGCGGCGGGAAAGGTTTTCGAGCCCCGCCTCGTTGTCGATGACGACGTAGGGATAGTTTTTTGATACCTGCGCGATCACGTCTTTCAGCACGTTGTTGGCGTAGCAGTAGCATCCCGGTCCCTCGGGCCTGCCCATCGCGATGAGGTCGAAGCCGTTCGCCTCGACGAGGCATTCGGCCACCTTGAGCTCCAGCCATTCGCGCTTCGCGATGCCGGTGAGCGCCGCCTTCGCGGTCTCCTCGCGCGCCTCCTCGCGCACGCTCCCCACCGAGGCGCACGCGCGCACCCCCAGCACGCCGTCCAGGCATGAATTGGGGTCGGCGTCGACGGCCAGGACGGGGATTCTCCCCTCGCCCACGAGCGCGGCGACCATGAGGCCCGCGAGCGTCGTCTTGCCCGTGCCTCCCTTCCCGGTGATCGCGATGGAGAAGCTCATTGGTTCTTAATGTCAATAAATTTCCAGGGGCGCCGCTCACGAGCCGTGCGCGCGCATCAGGCCGGCGGAGAGATCCCTGAGCGCGGAAAACACCTTTGCGGTGTCGGCCTCTTCCATGGAGCCGGTCCCGCACGAGGGCGTGAGGATCGAATGGGCGCGGACAGTCTGCGCGTCCACGCCCGTGCGCGCGACGAGGTGGCCCATGAGCGCTTCCAGCTTTGCGCCGAGCGAGTCGGCGTTCTCCGCCCGTATGGCGTTCGATGTGGGGACGATTCCCCACGCGAGCATGCCTCCCCGCGCAAAATGGCTTTTAAGCGCCTCGGGGTAAAGCGCGATGGTCTCCCCGTAGCCATACGCGTCGAAGTTCACCAGGTCCACGCCGGCCTCGATCAGGATGGACCAGTCGGTGTTGCCGCAGCAGTGGACGCCCGCGAGCGCGCCGTCCGCGTGCACGGCCTCGACGAGCTCGCCCAGCAGCGCGACCACGTCTTCCCGCTTCACGCCGATGTACGTGGACGAGCCGAACGCCGAAAGAATGGGTTCATCGATGAAGCAGATCACCCGGTCCGCATACGGCCTGAACATCCGGACCTGCCAGCGGCATTTCATTGCGAGCGCCTTCACGACCACGTCGCGGAATTCCTCGTTGTAGTAGATGGCGCGCTTGTTCTCGTCGGTGATGGTGAGCGCAAAGGAGCACGCGCCGGTCGTCTGCACCTTGACCAGCGGAAAGCGCTTCCCCGCCGCCTTGAGCCTTTTCTCGAAGGCGTAGATGCCACTTGAAAACCCGGGGCTTATGGCGAGCGCGCCGCAGTCGCCGTTCCCGTCGGCCGGATCCATGGCGAGCATGTATTTCTCGTAGAACTGGGCGAATTCCTCGGAGTAGTCGCCGGAGGTGTCGAAATACATGCGTCCCTTCTCCTCGTCGATGACCGCGCGCGGCATTCCCTCTGAATACTGGATCTCCATCTGCTCCCGAAGCCCGCATTTAGGCAATTGCGGCCAGACGGGCGCGTCGGGGATCGAAGCGAAAATGAGGTCGAGCGCGGCGTCGGCATCGGAATGGGGAAAGCTCCCGATTGCGGTCGCGGTAAAGGGACGGACTGGGTTCATGAAGGTCTCCGCTGAAAAGTGATGGGGAGCAGTATGGGCGAAGCCGCCGCTTTTCTTCAAGCGCTTTTTATCAAGCCTGTTCTTCCCCGCGGAGCCAGGCGAAGGCGCCGGCTCGATCGGAAAAGCTGCGCATGGACAGTCCCCGGTTTTCCGCGACCGTCTCGGTGAATCGCAGCTCCGGG
>CALMJO010000610.1 GCA_937864375.1 uncultured Spirochaetota bacterium | reverse complement strand
ATAAGAGACAGATCTTACCGACGAGGACATCTTCGCGAAGATCCTCGAAGACGACAGCAAGAAGAAAAAGCAGGATTACGAGATCCTGGGCGATCAGAGGGACAAGATCGACGATCTCATGGATCTGGACGACCGGGAATTCACCATAAAACAGCAGGAAGAAGAGCGTTTTTACGAAAAATTCCTTAAAAACACCAAGCGCAAGGCCAGGGAGCTTCCCATTTTGAAGGTAAGCTACGACTTCTCCAAGCTCCCCGACGAGTTCAGCCTCGCCAGGGAAAAAAACATACTGGAGTACTCCTACTACAAATACAAGCCCATGCTCGACCGGGCCGGCGAGTTCATACGGCACCGCAAGGTGAAAGACGCCATCAACTACTACAAAGTGGTCATGTCCCAGAACATCCCGCCTGAATTCCGCGTCATGATCCGCAAGAACATGAACGACCTGACCGAATACCTTGAAAAGTTCCTCTCGTCGGACTGATTGCCAAGCCGGAAAAAAGCCTGGCCGCCTTTCGAAACACCACCTTTTTTCAGTCTAATCCTCACGGGAAACGGGATTAGGAGATAACGGCGTGAAGGCGATGTAAGAGATAAAGATCGGGATTAGCCCGCATTATAATACTACACCCTGCGAGTAACCATTACTTATCATTAATCCACTATTCTCATCTCCCCATCTCGTCCTATCCCCCCATCTCCTGGTCCTTTATTTCAGCATTTCATGGTTCAGACAGGTCAAATAAACACCCGGCCCCGGGAATAAAATTCTTGAAATGACTTGATTTTATACCGAATTTAATTATAATCAGTCACGTTATTGGTCCGGCCGGCAGGGTGAATCACGTTCAGCCGCCCGGACCCCGGCAGAGCTCATTCTGGACGATTCCCGGTACGCAGGGTAAAGGAGCATAATGGTTTCAACCCAGTTCAAAGTAGAAAGCTATATTGAAAAGTCCTTTATCACCGTTGAAGGGAAAAGAGACTCCAACAATTTCTACATAATCAAAAACGGCAAGGCCAAGGTGATGAAGGAAAATCCCGTGGCCGGTGAGGACCCGTTTTCAATCCTCGGTCCCGGCGACTTCTTCGGGGTGATTTCCTGCATGAGCGGCCACGCGAGGATCGAAACCGCGGTCGCCCTCACAAACATCTCGCTCATTTCCGTCGAGCGCGAGCAGTTCGGCATACTCATCCAGAAGAACCCCGCGGTCGCCATGAAAATCATCCGCTTCTTCAGCAAGAAGCTGCGCGACTTCGACCAGGCGATCACGCACCTGACCTTCAAGACCACCGCGGAAGAAGACCCCGAGCACCTCTGGAGCATCGGCGAGTATTACCTTAAAAAACGCATCCTGAACCACGCGACCTATGCCTACCAGCGCTACATTCAGCACTGTCCCACGGGCCCCAACCGCGACAATGCCATCCAGCGCCTCAAGGCCATCAAGGCCCCGCTGAAGGCGGCCGAGGGCCCCCAGAGCGCCAGTATGAACCGCACGCTGTCCGACAACACAATGGTGTTCTGCGAAAACGAGCCCGGCAACGAACTCTTCATAATCCAGGGCGGGAGGGTAAAGATCACCAAGATCGTCGAGGAGGAGGTCCTGCTCGCGGTGCTCAAGCCTGGCGACATCTTTGGCGAGATGGCGCTGCTTGAAAACAGGCCGCGGAGCGCCTCCGCCATCACATTCGGCGACGTGACGCTCCTGGCCATCAACAAGGCCAACTTCGAAAACATGGTGCAGCAGCAGCCGCAGCTCGCATCCAGGCTCATCCAGCTGCTGTCGGAGCGGATCTGGACGGCGTACCGCCAGCTCGAGAACCTCATGATCAAGGACCCGCTCGGCCGCATCTACGATACCCTGCTCATCCAGATCGAGAAGCAGAAGATCAAGATCCAGCCCAAGACCCCTCACAACTTCGAGTTCGGGCTCAAGGAGCTCTTCCACATGGTGGGCATCACGCCGGAAAAGGCCGAGGCGCTCTCCGTGCAACTGCTCGAAGACAAGCACATTCGGCTCGAAGACGGCAAGATAATCTGCTCCGACATGGAGGAGCTCGACAAGAGCGTCCAGTTCTATCGCAAGAAAGCCACCATGGAAAAGAAGCGTGAAGAGCGTAAGAATAATTAAGTATGCACTCCTCGTCCTGACATTACTGCTCGCTGTTTCCGCAACAGGCATCGTACTCTTCTACCACTTCTATCCCCGGGAGAAAATGCTCGTCCTCCTGAACCAGAAGGCCGAGGAAGCGCTCAGGTGCAGGGTCATGATCGAGGGGCTCGACTACAGCCTCCGCGGCATCGTGCTCACGGGCGTCACCGTGTACGACCCCGAGGCCCAGTGCGGCGAGGTGCTCGCGTCGGCGGAGCGCGCGCGCCTGCGCTTCTCGCTCATCAGGCTCGCCGTGTACCGCGAATTCGTCATCAACCACGTGAGCGCCGAACGGCTCTTCCTGAACATCTGCTTCAGGGACGGTGTTTCGAACCTCCAGCGCGTCGCGGCGAACATGAAACGGGACGACTCCTCGTCCATCGCCACCAGGATCGAGTCCGTGTCCCTGGAAAAGGCGCGCGTGAGCCTCAAGAACCCTCCCCGCCGCCTCAAGCCCCTCGAGGGCGAATACGGCATTGACGCCTCCCTTGAATTCCTGGAACAGAACAGGATCCGGATCGCGGACTGCGCGATCGTCCTCCCGGAGAAACGCGGCACGGTGAGGCCCGCGATCACGCTCGCCGTAGAAAAGGGCGCGTTCGAGATCACGGGAGAGACCGCGCTTGAACAGTGCTCGCTCCTCTGGGTGTATACCTGGGGCAAAAACCTCTCCCTTCCCTTCCTCGACGTGACCGGGAAGGTCACCGGGCTCAGGATCACCTCGCACGAGGTCGAGGGCTCGCTCAAGGGAACTTCGACGCTCGCGGGCGGACAGCCGCTGGGCGTGAACGGCGCCTGCAGGGTCAGCATCGACGGGGAGACGGTTTCGCTTGCCGGGGTCCAGGGCCGCGTACAGTCGAGCTCCGTGCTCGTGAACGAATTCCTCTTCGATTTTTCGGGGAACATCATCCGCTTCAAGGTGGGAGGGATCGACGTGCAGCTGGCCGAGCTCGCGACATTTCTCAAGCAGGTGCCGCCCGAGCTGTACGGCACGGCGCGCGGCGAGGTGTCCCTCGAGCAGGGGCGCTTCAGCGGCGCGATCGACCTGGACGCGGGCTTTGACAGGCAGCGCCAGGTCGTGAAGGACCTCCGCTGCAAAATCGTGGCCGTCAACAATATTATCGCGCAGACCCCCGTCTCCCTTCTCGTGTACAACCAGCCGGCCGAGCTTACGATCTCGTCGGGCGACGGTAACTTTAAAAAGATCACCCTCAACATGGCCATGCGCGAGTTCTTATATCCGCAGGCGTCGCCGGACGCGGCCGCGCGTCCCTCCACGGAGGGCGTGCCGCTCCGGCTTCCCTTCGAGATTGCGGGACACATTGGCGTCGAATCAGTGCAGGCGGACAGGCTCGCCCTCGCGAAGTGTTCGCTGGATTACATCTTCACGGCGGGAAAGCTCGTGGCCGACAACATGTCGGCACAGGTGCTCGGCGGCGAGGTACGGGGCAAGGGGGGGGTCGACCTCTCGCTGGAAAAGCCGTACATCCATTTCAACGTCGGATTCACCGGGGTGAAGACCCAGAACGCG
>CALMJO010000609.1 GCA_937864375.1 uncultured Spirochaetota bacterium | reverse complement strand
CTACACCACTCTATTCGTCGGCAGCGTCAGATGTGTATAAGAGACAGTAACAATAGTGTTGTATGAACAACCATCTCCCCGAGAGATCCCTTTTTTAAAGTACGTACCGGTCGTTTCGTTGTCTCAAGGCGCGTCCCCGTGCATGCGCGGGCGCACCGTACGCGTGAACATAAAACTAACACTATATGGAGGACTTTATGAAGGCGTATACCCTGGACAAGCCCGACAACCTGGTCGAGATCCTCGAGGAGACACTGGCCCGCTTCGCGGACCGGCCGTGGATGGGCACCAAGAACAAGGCGACGAACGCGTTCGACTGGGTCACCTACGGCCAGGTCGCGAAGAGGATCGACAACATCCGCGGCGGGCTCGCCAGGATCGGGGTGAAGAAGGGCGACGGCGTCGCGATCATCGACAACAACAGCGTCGAATGGGCCGCCTGCTGCTACGCGTCCTACGGGCTGGGCGCGCGCTTCATTCCCATGTACATGGCGGAGCTGGAGAAAATCTGGAAGTACATCATCACCGACAGCGGGACGCGGGTGCTCTTCGTCCGCAATGAAGCCACCTACGCGAAGGTGAAAAACTGGGTGAACGAGATCGATTCGCTCAAGAATGTATTCATCATTGACGGAACGGGCACCGAATCGCTCGCCGAGCTCGAAAAGCTGGGAGCGGCCAATCCCGTGCCGGCGATCCATCCCGATCCCGAGGACATTGCCGGTCTCATCTACACCTCGGGGACCACGGGAGATCCCAAGGGCGTGCTCCTCTCCCACGGAAACTTCAGCAGCAACGTGCACGCCTGCATAAAGAACATGCCCATGCTCGACGAAAACACGGTGACCCTTTCCTTCCTGCCCTGGGCGCACTCGTACGGCCAGACCGCGGAATTGAACACCCTCATCCGCATGGGCGGCTCGTGCGGGTTCGCCGAAAGCCCCGCGACGATCGTGGACGACCTGCTCCTCGTGAAGCCCACGCTGCTCGTCGCCGTGCCGCGCATATTCAACCGCGTGTACGACGGCCTCCACACGAAGATGAACGAGGAGGGCGGGCTCGCAAAGGCGCTCTTCTTCATGGGAAAGAACGCGGGCATCAAGCGGCGCGCGCTCGCACGGGAAGGCAAGTCGAGCGGGTGGACGAACTTCAAGTTCAACCTCGCGAACAAGATCGTCTTCTCCAAGGTGCGCGAGCGTTTTGGCGGGAAGCTCCAGATGACCATCAGCTCAAGCGCGGCGCTCAGTCCCAACATAGCCGAGTTCTTCTTCGACATAGGCCTTCCCATCTACGAGGCCTGGGGCATGACCGAGATCTCGCCGGCCGGCTCCGGCAACACGCCCATGGCGTACAAGATCGGCAGCGTAGGCAAGCCCATGGACAAGATGACCTTCGTCATCGACAAGACCGAAACCGGCCCGGAGAGCCGCGAGGGCGAGCTCATCGTGTACGGGCCCAACGTGATGAAGGGATACCACAACAAGCCCAAGGAAACGGCCGAAACCATGACCGAGGACGGCGGGCTCCGCACGGGCGACCGCGCGTACATCGACGATGACGGGTTCGTGTACATCACCGGGCGTATCAAGGAGCAGTTCAAGCTGGAGAACGGCAAGTTCGTGTATCCCGCGTCCATCGAGGAGGAGATCAAGCTCATCCCCCTGGTCGAGTTCGCCATGGTCTACGGGCTCAACATGCCCTACACCGTGGCCCTGGTGTACCCGGATTTCATCGTGCTGGGAAAATACGCGAAGGAAAACAACCTTCCCGCCGCTCCAGCGGAGCTGATCAAGGACGCGCGCGTGCAGAAGCTCTTCGAGGACGCGATCGCGAGCCAGCTCAAGGGCAAGTTCGGCACGTATGAGGTGCCCAAGAAGATCCTCCTGATGACCGAAGGGTTCACGGTAGAAAACGGCATGCTCACCCAGACGCTCAAGCTCAAGCGGCGCGCGGTGCTGCAGAAATACCAGGCCGACATCGACAGGCTCTACAAGTCGTAATCACGCCGGCCCGCGCCGCGCGCGCGGGCCCCGTACCGGCAGGGGACGCATCTTCGAGCGTCCCCTGTTTGTATTCATCACGCGGGCCCCGGGGGGCTTTTCGTCCGTCTGGGACGCCCGTTTGACGCCATCCATCATCCCTCCATTCATGGTGAGTCATGCGGCAGGCACAGGATAAACTCCGTCGAAGCATGCCTCCTGACACTTTATCCCCTCTCATATGTCGTCTCCCGGCTCCGCCGGGGATCAGGCGCCGGAAAACCGGCACGCCCATCGGCCCCCTTGTGCTGTAAAATCCAACGTGAAAAAATGCATTGTTTCGCGTAATAGCTCAGTATAACCAAGCATCGACACGAATATCAAATTCGTGTTCATTAGTGTTCTTTCGTGGTTAATCAAAAGAATGATAGTTCATATTTTCATGCCTTCTGCGTGTCGGCCCGCCGTCATGCTGTACTTATACGATGATCATGCCCGCTGTTTCATCAACCTTTTACGGTCAAATCGCCGGAATCGAGGTATAGTTGTTCCCGGGCCCGGGCGCCGACGCGCAGCCGGGCGATACCTTACGCGAACCGGGGGAACGAAATGACCACCATGCCCGAATGGAAATGGACCTCGATGCAGCTGAAGACCGTGCCGCAGTATTTTCACGCGACCTGCGAACGTTTCCCGGACAGGGATGCGCAGCTCTTCAACCCAGCGCTTTATCCCTCAGAGGGCCGGGACCGGTTCACCTATTCGGCGCTGCTCGAGCGGGTGGAGGCGATTGCCGGCGGCCTCATGTCGATGGGGCTGGCGGCGCGCGAAAAGGTCGCGATCATGGCGGCGAGTTCGCCCTACTGGACGCACACGGACATGGCCGTCAGCGACTGCGGCGCGGCGAGCGTCACGATCTACCCCACGCTCTCGATCGGCGAGGTAAGCTACATCATCAACGATTCGAAGAGCCGCTTCCTGTTCGTGGACGGGGCGGGGACGCTCGGTCTCGTGAAGAAGGGATGGGACTCTATGCCCGCCCTCGAGCGCGTCATCGTACTGGACCTTTCGTTCAGGTCCGACGACGGCCGGGTGACGGGACTCGCCGACCTCATCGAGCGGGGAAAGGAATGGATGAAGTCCGGCAGGGACGCCTACGAGCGCCGGTGGAGCGAGGTGCGCCTCGAGGACGTCTTTACGATCCTTTACACCTCCGGCACGACCGGCCGGGGGAAGGGGGTGATCCTCACCCACTGGGCCGCGGCCTCCCGCATGGAGGGCACCAGCGAGTTCATGGACCGCTACCACATGGGCGTGACGCAGGAGGACGTGACGCTGTGTTTCCTTCCGCTCTCGCACATCTTCGACCGCGGCTCCTGCCAGCTGCTTGCGCTGTGCAAGGGCGCCTGCATCGCCTACGCGGACAAGCCCGGGACCCTGCTCGCCGACATGCAGAAATACAATCCCACCTGGATCAACTGCGTGCCCCGGCTCTACGAAAAGATATACGTAACGTTTCAGCAGCAGATGTCGGCGAGCCCCGTGAAGAAAAGGCTCTTCGACTGGGCGCTGGGGGTGGGACGGAGGGCGCTGGAGTACCGGAAGGACGCGAACGGCTGCTACAACATGAGCGCGGATTTCGAGCTTGCGTCGCGCCTCCCCCTGGGACTGCGCCTCAAGTTCAGGATGGCCGACAGGCTTTTCGCGAAGGTGCGCGCGCTTTTTGGCAATCGGTTCCGCCTCTCGTTTTCGGCGAGCGCCGGCATCGCGCCCGACCTGCTGGTGTTCTACTACACGCTCGGCCTGGCCGTGGTGGAGGGGTACGGTTCCACTGAAAGCTTCAACGCCTGCGTACTCAATCCGCTCACGGCGTGCAAGCCCGGCTATATGGGGATCAACGCGAACGGGAGCTACACGCGCGTGGCCCCCGACGGCGAGCTCGAGATATCCGGCGCGGGGCTCTTCGCCGGCTACCTGAACAAGCCCGAGGAGGACGCGGCATCGTTCACCGCGGACAAGTGGTTCATGACGGGAGACCTGGTCCGGCAGGACGCGCAGGGCTATTTCAAGATCGTGGACCGGAAGAAGGCGATCATCTGCACCGCGGTGGGGAAGAACATCGCGCCGGCGAAGATCGAAAACCTGTTCTCTACGAGCACTGCGGTGGAACAGATATTCCTGGTGGGCGACGAGCGCAATTTCATCACCGCGCTCATCGTCCCCAATTTCAACTATTTTGCGGACCTGTACCGCAAGGAGGGCACTTCATTCAACGAGAGTGCGCTGGAGTGGTCAACGGCGTCCGGAGTGCCCATCTGCGTGAAGGTGGGCGACGATTTTCTCCGTGTTCCCGCGCTCATCGACATGATAGGGAAGGACGTAAGGGCGGCCAACGCGCAGCTCGAGGACTTTGAGCGCATCAAGAAATATACGGTGCTTTCGAGCCGCTTCACCGAGGCGAACGGCCAGCTTACGCCCACCCAGAAGACGAAGAAAAAGCCCATCCTGGAGGCGTACAGGGACGTGATAGACAAGATGTACGCGTAGCCCGGCGCGCCCTCCTTGCCCCCTCCGGGGGTGCGGGGGCGGATCTCACTCCCCATCTCCTGTTCTTGCACGCCTTGTTCACATGCATTCTCCGCGGACGCGTGTGAGCGGGAACCGCTCAGAAAACCGCCCCCTTGTCAAAGACGACGCGCCCTCCGGTCACGGTCGCGAGCACCTCGATCCCCTTGATCTCGTCCGGGTAGACGCGGGTAAGGTCCTTCGAGAGCACCGCCAGGTCCGCGAGCTTGCCCGGCGTTAGGGAGCCTTTCTCGTTCTCCTTGAACTCGGCGTAGGCGGAGCCCATGGTGTAGCAGTAGAGCGCCTCCTCCGGGGTGAGACGCTCGTCGGGATTAAGCGGTCCCGCGGTGCCGTCCTTGCTCTTGCGCGTCACGGCATAGTAGATGTTCAGGAGCGGCTGGAAGTCGACCTCCGCGGGATTGTCGCTTCCCAGCGCGACCGGGACGCCGGCCCGTACCAGGGACTTGTAGGGATAGGCCCTCTTTGCGCGCTCGGGGCCAAGGAGCTTCTCGTCCTTTGGCGGATTGTAGGCCGCGAAGGGCTGTACGCAGGCGACCACGCCCAGCTTTTTCATGCGCTCGAAGTCTCCGGGCTTGACGATCTGGACGTGCTCTATGCGCATCCGCAACTCCCTTGTCCAGGGATACTTCTCCTGGGCCTTCTCGAACGCGTTCAGGAGCTCGGTGACTGCACGGTCCCCTATGGCGTGGAAGGAGAGCCGGGTCTTCGATGCGGCGGCCTCGGTGACGATCTTTTCCAGCTCCTCGACGGAATAGCGCGGCGAGCCGTGGTTTCCGGGCTCGTCGGCATAGGGCTCGATCATCCAGCCGGTGCGCGTGGAGAAGGCCCCGTCGGCGAAGTACTTGACCGGGCCGCGCGTCATCATGGGCGGGTCGAACTTCGCGAACCAGTTGAAGAGGGTGTACAGGATGGAGCCTCCCTGCGGCCAGCAGTCGAAGCGTGTCGTGAGTGTCCCCGCCATGTCATAGCGGTAGAGGAGCCTGTTGGTGAAGGGCTCCCAGGTGTTGTCCTGGACGCTCGTGATGCCGTTCTCGCGGAAGAGCTGGAGCGCCTTGTCCATGATGGTGCGGTGCAAATCCTCGGAGAACCACGCCTTGACGAAATCGCCGTAGGGCGATGAACCCATGGCCTCGTCGCGGAGAACGCCGGTGGGCTCGCCCTGCGCGTTGCGGACGATCTGCCCGCCCTTGGGGTCCTTGGTGTTCCTGTCGATCCCCATCTCCTTGAGCTTGTACGAGTTCACCCATGCCGCGTGTCCCGAGTACTGCATCAGGAACACGGGATTGTCGGGCGCCGCCGCGTCCAGCATTGCCCTGTCGGGATTGGGACACCTGTCGTAGTCCCAGGAGTTTCCCCGCACCGGCTCTCCCGGCTTCTTCTTCGCGGCCTCGGCCATCACGATCGCCGCGATCTCCTCGCAGGTCTTTCCCCAGAGCAGGGGCTGCAGGTAGAAATTGCCCGCGGCGAGCGCGTGCGTGTGGTTGTCGTTGAAGCCGGGAATGACGGTCCTGCCCTTGAGGTCGACCTTCTTCGCACCGGGAAGCGCCATGGCCAGCGCGTCCTTCGAGGAGCCCACGAATATGATCTTCCCGTCCTTCATGGCTACGGCCTCGGCGCGAGGGTTCTTCGCGTCCACAGTAATGACGTTTGCGTTGTAAAGGATATATGCCTGGTCCGGGACACGCGTGCGGGAGGGGCCGGGGAGAAGGAGGAGGACGATGATTACAAGCAACAGTGCGCCGCCGATGCCCAGGGCGATTTTTTTCTTCATGACGATGACTCCTGTGTGATAGGGGTGTGTATACCGGCGTGGCGGCCGAACGATGCCGCCGCGGCCTTTCCGTCGTTCTGTCCGGTTCGTCGTCAATAAAGCGCGGATTCCCGGTCCGCGCAAGAAGAAATCGCGCGGCCGTGAGATTTCCTTACGGAGTTGCGAAAGCGCGGGTACGAAGCGGGTTCATGACGGCATGGATGCATTCATTGTCCACACTGCCATGGTCACGCGGGAACGCCCGTCTTTACTTCCGACGAGATCGAAGTAAGCTTTTCCACCGCCATCGAGAGCTGTCCGGCGGACCTGGAAACGTCCTCGGTGCTCAGGGCCAGCTCCTGGGTGGTGGTGTTGATCACCTGGATGCTCTTTGATATCTCCTCGAGCGCGTTCTTCTGCTCGTCGGCGGCCGTAAGGATGTTCTGCGATTCCGCGAGCACGCTGTCGAGTGAAACCCGCGCCCTCTCGTTCAGAGAGAGGTCCTCGCGGGCGAGCACGACCACGCGGTCGATCTTGAGGCCGAACTCGGCGATGGATGCTATCATGGAATTGAGCGATTCCATGAAGAGGTTCAGGCTTTGGAGCGCGCGCTGGACCTCCTGGTTGCTCCCGGAAAAGAGGCTGTTGATGGTCTTGAGGTTGCCTGTGGTGTTGTCGGCGAGCTTGCCGATCTCCTCGGCGACGACGGCGAAGCCGCGTCCGTGCTCGCCCGCGCGCGCCGCCTCGATCGCGGCGTTGAGCGACAGGAGGTTGATCTGGTCCGAAATGTCCTCGATGATGCCCACGGTGTCCTGCACCTCGCGGAACCTGGACGTCGCCGTCGACATGACCCTGAGCGTGTCCTGGATGTCGCCCTTGGATTTTTCCACCATGGCGTTGAGCCGGTCGCGGATGGCCAGGGCGCTGCCCACCTCGGTTCCCACCTCGGACACGATGCGGTAGAGGTTTGCCATCTCCTCCTTGACGCGCTCGGTGAGGTCGCACTGGCTCCTGGCCATATTTTACACGCTCTCGCCGCTGGCCGTGACCTCCTCGACCGTGGCGGCCTGGGTCTGCGCGTTGTTGGAGAACGAGTGGGTGGTGCTCACGAGCACGTCCGTGGCGCCGGCGACCTTGGACGAGGCGTCTCCAGTGGCCGCGAGCATGCTCGTGATGTGCTCTCCCTGCTTCCTGGAATCCTCGAGCGAGCCCTCCAGGATCCTGTGGGAGCGCTCGTTCATCGCGAGCGCGGAAACGCAGCACACGCCCACCATGATGAAGCTCACGGTGCAGTCGGCGATGAAGTCGATCGCCTGGTCGTGCGTGAGAAAGCCAAGCTTTTCGTTCACGAGAGAGTAGGCGACCAGGCCCGCGATCTGCAGGAAGGTATAGATCACCACGGAGCGTTTTCCCGAGATGAGCATGGCAATGATGATGAGCGGGATCATGTAGACGATCGTGTCGGCCGCGATGAGGATGTCCTTGGTGCGGGTGAGCATGAAGATGATTCCCCAGAGGATGAGCGTGAGCGGCGCCAGGATAAAGTGGGCGGCGACGGAGGCGTGCCCTTTTATGGTGAGGAGCAGCGCCCCCAGAAGCACGAACTCGACCGCTAAAATTGCGAGCACCGACATGTCCGCGAATCCGCGCTCCCGGACCACGGCTATGACCAGGGCGTTCAACAGCATGAGCACGGCGAGCACGAAGTAGAGAATGATGATAACGAAGGCCCTTTGCTGTTCCCTGTAGTCGCGATTATCGTACCT
Source organism: uncultured Spirochaetota bacterium (assembly GCA_937864375.1). Taxonomy (GTDB): domain Bacteria; phylum Spirochaetota; class UBA4802; order UBA4802; family UBA5368; genus FW300-bin19. The sequence goes on along the minus strand of CALMJO010000609.1, from coordinate 1,826 downwards.
GTGAAGGAAGATTCTCCGGAGATTGTTCATGGAGCCTGCCTCTCTGTGGTTAGGATGCTGCGGATCCACCTGCTTGCTGTATAGCACGCAATGGAAGAAATGTCAAACACCAAACAGGGGATCTCTCACCAACCAGGAATCCCGCCTGGGCGGCAAATCCGCACCCCTTATTCGTCCAGGAGAGGGAAGGTCGAGCCTCCCTCGGGAAAGACGGCGACATGGGCGCGCGCGCCGATTTTCGCGGCAGCGATGTCTACGATCTCCTGCGGATGATGCGCGTGGACGAAGAAGCCCAGCCGCTTCACCTCGTCGTCCTTTATGGTGGGCACGTGGAAGTAGAGGTCGAACTCGCGCAAAAGCTGCATCGAGTAGTAAAGAAGGAATTTTTCCTCCACGTTCAGGCCCGGGCGGATCTTTTCGAGAAAGCCCAGCACACGCGAAGGTCCCAGGACCCGGAGGATGGTCTTCACCAGCCACATGGGCTTGCTCTTCTCCGGAACCACGATGTCGTCCATGCCGCGCTCGGCGCGGAGGAAGCCAATGATCGTCCCTCGAGTTTTGAGCGCGGGCAGGCTGTTTCCCACGCACTTCATGCTCTGCTTGAAGTTGAGGTCCATGGGGAAGGAGTTGACGATGATCGCGTCCATCTTGCGGGGCAGGCGGCAGCCCGCGATTTTCACGTTGTGCGCGATCGCCTCCCGGTGGCAGTCTACGGGGTGCCCCGCGAAGGCGGCCAGTATCCTGCGCTTGTGGTCTACGACCACGTTCAGGCAGAAGACGGGCGCCTTGATGAGGGAGATGATCTCCTCCAGGTCCGCGCGGAACGAGTTCCTGTCCGGCATCATGCCCACGCGGTTGTAGCGGTACGGCGGTTCGGCGATGATCGAGTGATGGGCGGCGATGGTGTCCACCGAGGCGACCCCGGGGAGTATGTTCTTCATCCCGCCGCCGAACCCCGCCCAGAGGTGCGGCTCCACCATGCCCAGGGACAGGATGAGGTCCGCCTCGGCGAGACGGGAATTGAGAAACACCCGCGTGCCCCGGCGCGTGGTACCAAAGTAGGTGTTCTTCGCGGGGTCGAAGGCGAAATGGTTTTCCCATTTGACCTTTTTCATGTTCGCGGCCCCCAGCTTCTGGGCCATCTCATCTTCCTTCATGGGCGTGTGTATCCCGAGCCCGGGGATGACGAGGATCGATTTCGCGCCGGCGCCTGCGAGCTGCCTGAGGACCAGGTGCAGGAACTTGTGAACGGGCGTGGGGCGCGTGTTGTCGTCGGTGATGATGACCACCTTCTTGCCCTTGAGCTTCATCTTTGCCAGCGGCGACATGCCCACGGGCTTCCCGAGCGCCGCCCTGACCGGGGCGAGCTCGTCGGAAGGCGGCTTCGCGTTTTTCGATTCGGGTTTGGGAAAGTGCAGCGTCCAGCCGTCGGGCACGGTGAGTTCGAGCTTTTTCGGCCCCCATGGAAGCGTAATGTTCATGGCGTCCCCCCTTGATGGTGCGCCCCGGCATGGTCGCCGGAAGCGCTTGATGGAATGTAAAATGGCTTGACAATGTATGACGATGTCATACGCTTTATGCTTGCATCCACTGCAATATATGTCAATATTTTCTTGATTTTAACTATTGTTTTATGGATGGCGCGGATGGCGGTGAAGAAGGCGAAAAAGTCCCCGGCCATGGCGGGGAAGAAGAAGATCATCTCGTCGGTGGGCAAGGCGGCGGACATCCTCAACGTGTTCATAGGCGACGACACCCCGCACGGCATCACCGACTTCGCCCGCGCGCTGGGGCTCCCCAAGCCCACGGTCCAGAACCTGGTCCAG
>CALMJO010000608.1 GCA_937864375.1 uncultured Spirochaetota bacterium | reverse complement strand
TTGAGTGCCGATTCGCGCTTTGAGTGCCGATTCGCGCTTTGAGTGCCGATTCGCGCTTTGAGTGCCGATTCGCGAATCGGCACTACACGATCTCGTCCACCTTCACGTACTGGCGCACGAGCTCGGTGACGAGCGCGATGCTGCCGGTGTTGTCCCGCGTGAGGAGCGGCTCCATCGTGTCGATCTGCCGCGCGACCTGGTAGGTGTCCGAGGGCACCAGGAGGAGCGGGATGTTGAGCTCGCTCGCCTTCGCGATGATGTTCGAGGGCGGCAGGATGTTGTTGGTGAGCAGTATCCCCACGGTGTTCGCGTCCATGGCCGCCAGGACCATGTCGCTCCGGTCTCCGCTCGTGATGACGAAGCGCTCGGGCTTGTTGAACTGAGCGCTCCGGAGCGCCTCGCTCGAGGACATGGCGCCCACGAATATGTTTCGTATGACGTTCCCCAGCCCGCTCTCGCCGGCGATCACCTTGGCGAAGAGGCACTCGGAGAGGTAGCCCACGGAAAAATTGCGGAGCTCCGGCTTGTAGGGAATCATGCCCAGCACCTTCACCCCGGACTTCTCGATGAAGGGAAGGTAGGTGGCGGTGAAGTCCTCAAGGTCGTGCACCTTGTTGATGATCACGCCCTTGAGGTTCGCCCTCGAGATGTCCACGTACTTCTTGATGTAGGCGATGTCGTCCACGATGGTGTCGTCGGCGCCGTGGAGGACCAGCACCAGGGCGGCGCCGGACGACTCCGCGAGCGAGAGCGCGTCCAGGCCCACCGACACGCCGTAGGACAGGTCGCGCCCGGCCTCCATGAAGAGGAGCTCCTTGTTCTTCCCCAGCGACGCGACGAGCTCGTTGAGCTTTCCGCGCACCCGCTCGGCGTCGTACATGTACCGGAGCTTGGAGTGCTCGAACCCTATGGTGATCTCCTCCGGGCTTTCCTGCATGCCCAGGACATTGGCGATGAGCGCGGCGTCGTAGTCCCAGAGCCGTTTCTTGCGGTAGAGCAGCCGGTCGCCAAAGGGCTTGATGTACCCGAACTCCTTCCCCGACGCCTTCGCGAGCCCCACGATGAGGCTCGTCTTCCCCGCGCTGTCCCTCGTCGATGCGATCACCAGCTTGTTCATACCTCGCTCCTTGCTCTTGATGTGATGGGCTCTAGCGCGCCCTCACAGTCCTATTTTCTCACCAGTATGCGCACGTCAACGGCCTTGATCCCCATTCCCTTTTCGTAGACCACCACCGGGTTGATCTCGATGTCCGTTATGCGCGATACACTTCTTATTATCGTCGCGGCCTTGATGATGGTGTCCACCACGGGCGCTATGTCCTTCTGGTCCTCGCCGCGCACCCCCAGGAGCAGCGCGTACGAGCGAATCTCCGACAGCATCTTGAGCGCCTCGCCGCGCGAGAGGGCCGCCGCGCGGAAGCTCACGTCCTTCATCACCTCGACGTAGATGCCGCCCAGGCCGCACATCACGATGGGGCCCATCTGCGGATCGCGGCGCGCGCCCACGATGAGCTCGGTGCCCTTCGCGACCATCTCGCAGATCTCTATCCCGTCGATGATCGCGTCCGGCTTGTAGGCGCGGCAGTTGCGCATGATCGCCTGGTAGGCGTCCACGACCTCGCCGTCGTTCTCGATGTCCAGCGCCACGCCGCCCGCGTCGCTCTTGTGCAAGATGTCGCGCGAGACGACCTTCATGACCACGGGATAGCCTATGGCGCGCGCCTGCGCGACCGCGTCGTCCATGCCCTTCGCGATCGCCGCCCCCGGGATGGGGATGCCGGCCGCGCGCATGACCGACTGGCCCTCGTTCGCGAGGAGGAAGCCCCGTCCGTCGGCGAGCGCCCCGTCGATCACGGCGTCGATCGCGGCCACGTCGATGTCGGCCAGGTCGATCTGGTCGTCGCGCTCGCGGTTGAAGCGGTGGTAGCGGTGGAGCGAGCCCATGCAGGATATGGCGCTGTAGGTGTCGCCGTAGACGGGGATGTTTTCCTTCCGGAGCGTGACGATCGCGTCCTCGACCGGGGCGCCTCCCACCACCGCGTACACGACGGGCTTGCCGGCTTTGTCGTGCGCGTCATAGGTGGCGCGCAGCATGGGCACGAGGTTCTCGGAATCGAAGGTCGCGGTCTCGCAGTAGAGCGCCATGGTGCAGTGCATGGCCGGGTGCGCCGCCGTCGCGGATAGGGCCAGGTTGTACGCCGCCGAGTTCGCCCCGCCGGTGATGTCCACGGGGTTTTTCGTGGAGCCGAAGTCCGGCGTCACGGGCGCGAACACTTCCTTGAGCGCCCCCTGGTCGTCGTAGAGCTCCACGCCGTATTTTTCGCACGCGTCGGTCGCCAGCACCCCCACGCCGCCGCCGTTCGTCACGATCACGCCGCTCGTGCCTTTTGGCTCGGGCGCGTTGGCCAGGAACTTGCACCAGTCGAACGCCTCCTGCAGGGACTCGGCGCGCATGACGCCGCACTGCTTCATGACCGCGTCGAAGATCTCGTCGGAGCCGGCGAGCGAGCCGGTGTGCGAGGCCGCCGCGAGCGCGCCCCTCCGGGAGCGCCCCGACTTCACGACCACGACGGGCTTCTTCCACGTCGCGCCGCGCACGCGCTCTATGAGGCGCTCGCCGTCCTTCACGCCCTCGATGTACATGAGTATGACGCGCGTCTCCTCCTGCTCCATCACGTACTCGAGGCAGTCCGCCTCGTCGATGTCGGCCTTGTTGCCTATGGAAACGATCGTGGACAGGCCCATGTTCTCCACCGCGGTCTTGCCGATCATGGCGATTCCCAGCGCGCCGCTCTGCGTGAGGATCGCCACGCGCCCCGGCGTGATGGCCGACGCCGAGAAGGTCGAATTGAAGTGCGAGGTCGCGGAGAACACGCCGAATATGTTGGGGCCGAGGATCCGGGCCCCCCGCGAGCGCGCGTAATCCACGATCCTGCGCTCGAGCTCCACCTCTCCTATCTCGGAAAATCCCGAGGTGATGATCTGGATGTTCTTCACGCCGCTGTCGGCGCAGTCCTTGACCGCGCTGAACGCGAGCTTGGCCGGGACGATTACGGACGCGACGTCGATCGGCTCGCCTATAGCCGCCACGCTCGCGTGCACGGGGAGCCCTAGGATCTCCCCTCCCTGGGGATTGACGGGAAATATTTTGCCCTTGAAACCGCCCTGCACGATGTTGCGCACGACGCTGTAGCCTATTTTTCCCGGCTTGGCGGAGGCGCCTATCACCGCAACGGAGCGTGGCTCGAAAAGCGACCGGATGTGCGATTCCCGTTTCATGACGCGTCTCCCCTGAACTGGAGCCTCAGCTCGTTGACCCCGGCCGAGCTGTGCTTTTCTATGATGAAGCCCATCTTCTCGAACAGGTGCAGCATGGGCCTGTTTTCCATGAGGACCTCGGCGGTGAACCCCAGGAGGCCCTCCTTGCGCGCGAGGAAGGTCACGCAGGAGAGGAGCTCGGTGCCGATTCCCTTGTTCTGGTAATCGTCGGACACCACGATCGCCACCTCCGCCGCGTGCGACTGCTCCTGCTTCCCGTACTGGGCGACTCCCACCACGATCTCCTTCTGGAGGTGCTCCACGACCGCGAGGATCACCATCTCGCGGGTGTAATCGATGATGACGAAGTTCTGCAGGCGCTCGTGCGTCATGTCCTGCCGCGTGGAGATGAAGCGCCGGTAGGTGCTGCGGTCGGAGAGCGAGTAGAAGAAGTCCTTGAGGATGGGCTCGTCGCTCATCTTCACGGGGCGCAGCAGTATCTTGACGCCGGTGCGCGTGGTCCGGTAGGTCTCGAATATCTCCGGGTACTCGCCCTTCTTCCCCGGGATGAAGGCCTGGTCCCTGTAGATGAGCCCCACGCGCTTGGCCTCCTCCATGAGCCAGGGGCGGAACTTCGGGTGCGCGATCGAGATCAGGTTTATGGCCCGCTCGCGGATGTTCTTGCTGTGGAGGTAGGCGATGCCGTACTCGGTCACCACGTAATGGACGTCGCCGCGCCCGAGCGTCACTCCCGCTCCCTCGGAGAGGAAGGGTACGATGCGCGAAAACTGCCCGTCGTTGGAGGTGGACCGGATGGTGAGTATGGTCTTTCCCCCCGGCGAGAGCACCGTGCCGCGCATGAAGTCGGCCTGCCCCCCTATGCCGCTGTAGAAGACCGGTCCTATGGATTCGGCGGTCGCCTGCCCGGTGAGGTCTATCTGGAGCGCGGCATTGATCGCCGTCATGTTCCGCATCCGCGCGATGGTGAGCGGGTCGTTGGTGTATTCTATTGACCGGAACTCGATGCTGGGATTGTCGTGCAGGAACTCGTAGGTGGACTTCCTTCCCATGCAGAACGCGGTGACCACCTTTCCGCGGTCCACGTTCTTCTTCGTGCAGTCCACGGCGCCGCAGCGGATGAGGTCCACGAGCCCGTCGGTGAGGAGCTCAGAGTGCACGCCCAGGTGGCGCTTTTCCCTGAGGTTGGCGATCACGGCGTTGGGGATGCTGCCGTAGCCCACCTGGATCGTGTCCCCGTCCTGGACTATCCGCGCAACGTGCTTCCCTATATTCTGCGCGATCTCGTCGGGGACGTCCACGTTGAACTCCAGGAGCGGCTCGTTATGGGGAACCAGGAAATCGATCTCGCTCACGTGGAGAAACCCGTCGCCGTGCACGCGGGGCATTGCGCTGTTCACCTGAGCGATCACCAGCCGCGCGCTCTCGACCGCCGCCTTCACGATGTCCACGCTTATCCCCAGGGAGAAATAGCCGTGCTCGTCAGGCGGCGAAACCTGGATGAGCGCCACGTCTATCTCGACAAGGCGCCTCTGGAGAAGACCCGGGACCTGCGACAGGAATATGGGCGTGTAGTCGGCGAAGCCCTCGTTCACGGCCTTGCGGGTGTTGTCGCCCACGAAAAAGGAATTATGCCGGAAGTTCGACTTGAATTTCTGGTCGGTATAGGGCGCAACTCCCAGCGTCCACACCTGGATGACCTCGGCGTCGAAGAAGGCCTTGGGGTAGGATTCGGCGTAGTCCACCAGGGAATGGACCAGGAACTGCGGCTCGGCGCACGCGGTCCCTATGAAGATCCGGTTTCCCCTGTGCACGCGCTTGAAGATTTCCTGGGTGGGTAAAAACTTTTCAGGGAAATCCCTGCGGAGTTCCTCGAGTTTAGGGTGAAGGTGTTCGGTGGTCACGGCGGCCCTCCAGCGATGAGGCTTTCAATCCGCCCTCGCTCCAAGTCAAGATTAGCTCAACTTGACAAATCGTCTAATTTTGTTGTCATTTTCACAGATTTTTTCACTGGCGACCCGGATTGGGGGCATTCCTGCCGCACCGTCGCTCCCCGCAGTAAAATCCTCGTGCCCGTTTCGCGTCAAACGCTTTTTATAGCCGCCCGGCCGCGGGCCCATAAACGTCTTGACGCGTCCGCGCGCGGTGCTATTCACTTCGGATGGAGCGTGAGGCCCCTCCGGGCGCGTGCCCGATGCCGTCCGGCGCGACGGCCATGACAGAGGTTGATACCGTGAAGAGAAACATTTCCTCCTTCCAGGCTGCGGCGCGCGACAGCGCCCCGCGAAGCCGGCGTTCTCCGGCAATCATCGCGGGCGTGCTCCTGGGCGTCGCGGCGCTCGGCATGACGGCGCACGCGTTCGACGAGCGGGGGAGGGACCTTCTTCTCATGGGGAATTCCCCGGCATCGCTCGGCGCGGGGCTCACGGGAATCGCATCGCCCGGAACCGGCTTCTTCTTCAGCAACCCGGCATCGCTCGCCCAGGTGGAGCGGTTTTCACTCTCGGCTGCATACGGGGGGGGCGGCGGCGGCATCGCATACCCCTCGCTCGTGTCCGCGCTCCCCACCTCGTACGGCACCCTGGGCTTCGCCGTGGCCGCGCTTTCGGCGCCGCGCTCCCCCGACATCGACCGGGCCGGGGCCTTTTCGCTCGGGGGCGCCAAGTTCCTGACCCAGAACCTCCAGGCGGGGGCGGCCTTCGCCGGTTATTACATGCAGGGGCCCGGCGGCTCGGCGGTTTACCCCGGAATCGCGCTCGGCCTCGCGTACCGCGTTCCCCTGCGCGCGGCAATCTCCGGGGGGTTCGGGTTCTTCGACCCCGCGTTCGGGATCTCGGGGCTGGCGGGGCTTCCCCTGGGCGGCCTCGATCGCACCGCAAACCTCACGCGGGCCGGGATAGGGTACCGCCTCACCTTCTATAAAACCGACC
>CALMJO010000607.1 GCA_937864375.1 uncultured Spirochaetota bacterium | reverse complement strand
ACCTCTCTATTCGTCGGCAGCGTCAGATGTGTATAAGAGACAGGAATAAGAATGCGTGTTGAATCCCGGTAAACCCACACGTACTCGCGCTCCCCGGCCGGGGTATATTTCTCGGCCGGAAGAAATCGAGCCACACCCTGCGTGATTCCTTTTATCGCCTCCATGGTGACCGTAGTCGGTTTGCCGACACCTGGACCCTTGGGGTTTCCATAAATGTGTTTCCCCGCCGGGATGAGTATGGTGATCAGCGCATGCGTCGTCCCGCCCTGGTTGACGATGATGATGTCCTGATATGCCCGGACGGGGAGATCCTCGACGAGCTGGGCGGCCAGGGGGGGGGAGAATACGATCCACGCAAAAATGAGAAAAATTGCCCTTTTCATTTTGACAACATCCTGCCTCGTGCAAATATGGCACAGGATACGCCGTACAGGCGTAATTGTAAAGAATGAAACAGCACGACGGAGCGGTAGTCGAGTGTATGCGCTGCGGACGGTGCTGCCTCGCCGACATGTTCGCGTGTGCCACGGAAAAGGACTACGATCGGTGGAGGCGCGAGGGGCGGGACGACATCCTGGGCATGCGCGACGCGGAGAGCGCAATGTGGGCCGGCGACCATTTCATTTCCACGAAGACGGGAAAGTACATTCGTCACTGCCCATTCCTCTCGCTGGGGGGAGAGCTTTGCGCCTGCACCATCTATGAAACACGACCCGACGTGTGCGCCGCCTACCGGCCCGGTTCTTCCTACCTCTGCCCCCTGTTCAAAAAATGACTTTACTGGAAAATTGCACCGGGATAGGGTGCTCTCGCTTGCCGCACCAAATTCGAACGAGATTCTTCCGGGTAACAGGCAATTAGGATGAATGGAGCGCCGCGCACCCCGGCCCAGGGATGGGTCTTCAAGCTGATAATCATCAATGTCGTGGTGTTTTTTGTCCAGATGCTGACCATGTCATATCAGTACGCATATTCCATAGACGGTGCGGGCGGGCAGACCCCCGTGCTCAGCTATTATCTGGGATTGATTCCCGCCCTGGTCATAGAGAGTGGCTACATCTGGCAGGTATTCACCTACATGTTCCTGCATAATCCCTTCGGATTCGCACATATCTTCTTCAATATGTACGCCCTGCTCATCTTCGGCATTCCTATTGAACAGGCGTGGGGCCCCAGGCGGTTCCTGCTTTACTATCTCTTCTGCGGAACGGGCGCCGGAATATCCATTTTTGTCATTAACCTGTTTACCCAGGGAGGGGCTTTCGCGATACCCACGATAGGAGCCTCGGGCGCGGTGTTCGGGGTGCTCCTGGCCTTTGGCGTGCTCTATCCCGATTCGGAGATACTCATCTTCTTCGTGCTGCCGGTGAAGGCGAAATACCTGGTGGTGATGTACGGGCTGCTGGAGCTCTACATGGAGCTCTTTGGCGGCGAGTCGGACATCTCGCACATAGGGCACCTGGGCGGCCTCGCGTTCGGGCTGGTGTATTTTTACTTTTTCAAGAAGGGCACGATCACCTTCAAGTCGGGCATGCTCAAGGCCCGGATCGAAAAGAAAACCGGGGAGTACGCGAACACGCTGAAATCGGGAAGGATCTTCGACGACCGGGATCTCGTCCGCAGAAGCGCAATTCTGGCAAGGCTTCATGAGGGCGGAATCGACGCCCTGGGCGACGACGACATACAGTATGTCAAGTACCTCATGATCATGCACGGCGAAAGGGAAATTACGTGCGAGGAAAAGTATTCCCCGGAGGGCAGAGGATGCAAGGAGTGCGCGGATTCCGATGAATGTTTCGTGCACGAGGTGAGGCGCTACGTGAAAAATTAAACTTGCATTTTTGAGTTCTGGTTTTAGCGTCATTTACAGCAGAACATGTCTCAGTACGGCGGCGGTAGGAACTGGCGTGCGTATACTACAATAATTTCGTATCAGAGGAGAATATCATGGCAAAAAGGGTATATCTTTTCGGCGGAAAGTACACCGAAGGCAGAGCGGACATGAAAAGCCTGCTCGGCGGCAAGGGGGCGAACCTCGCGGAAATGTGCCAGATCGGCATCCCGGTTCCGGCGGGTTTCACCATTACCACCGAAGTATGCATGGAATACATAAGAAACAATCGGACAGTTCCAAAGGGCCTCGATAAAGACGTAATGGCGGCGTTAAAAAAGGTGGAAGAGGTTATGGGCGCGAAGTTCGGCGACCCGGTCAATCCCCTGCTCGTCTCCGTGCGCTCCGGTGCGGTAAAATCCATGCCCGGCATGATGGAGACGGTGCTCAACGTAGGACTGTGTTCAAGGACGATTCCCGGCATGGTCAAGAAGACGGGAAACCCCCGCTTCGTCTACGACGCGTACCGCCGCCTCATCATGATGTATTCCGACGTGGTGATGGAAAAGGCCGAGGGCATCGAGCCCGAGGAAGGAAAGGGAATCCGCCAGCAGCTCGACCGGATGCTCGTCGAGGTCAAGTCCAGCCGCGGCTATAAGACCGACGCGGACATCAGCGCCGACGATTTAAAGGCCTTGGTGGAGCGCTTCAAGACCAAGGTCAGGGAAGTCCTGGGAAAACCGTTCCCGGACGATCCTTTCGAGCAGCTCTGGGGTGGGATCGGGGCCGTGTTCTCTTCGTGGAACGGCAAGAGGGCGATCGCCTACAGGCGCATCGAGGGAATTCCCGACGAGTGGGGCACCGCGGTCAACGTGCAGTCGATGGTGTTCGGCAACATGGGGGAAACCTCGGCGACCGGCGTCGCGTTCTCGCGCAATCCAGCCACCGGCGACAATCACTTCTACGGCGAGTGGCTCGTCAACGCGCAGGGCGAAGACGTCGTGGCCGGAATCAGGACGCCCAATCCGCTCAACGAATCGACCAAGAACGATCAGAACCGCAGCATGGTTTCGCTGGAGAAGGCCATGCCCCCTGTGTACAAGACCCTGGACAACATCCGCATAAAGCTCGAAAAGCATTACAGGGACATGCAGGACATCGAGTTTACCATACAGGACGGCCGTCTCTGGATGCTGCAGTGCCGTGTGGGCAAGCGCACCGGCACCGCTGCGCTCAACATGGCCATGGACATGCTGGCCGAGGGGCTCATCACCAAGAAGGACGCCATCCTGCGCGTAGCCCCCGCCCAGCTCGACGAGCTCCTGCACCCAATCGTGGATCCCGAGGCCGAGAAATCCGCCGAGGTCATCGCGCGTGGTCTGCCGGCGGGGCCCGGGGGCGCCTGCGGCGCCATAGTGTTTACCGCGAACGATGCGGTGGAGGCGGCAAAGACGGGCAAGAAGGTGATTCTCGTCCGTGAGGAGACCAATCCCGAGGACGTGGAGGGCATGCGTGCGGCGATCGGCATCCTCACCGCCCGCGGGGGCATGACCTCGCACGCGGCGCTCGTCGCGCGCGGCTGGGGAAAGTGCTGTATCGTGGGCGCAGGCGCGGTCCACGTGGACGTCCACGCAAAAACGATGAGTGTGGGAGGACGCAGCTTCCGCGAGGGCGACATCCTCACGCTCAACGGCACCAGGGGCCTCGCGTACGCCGGCGCCCTCAAGATGATGGACGCCACCGAGAACCCGCGCTTCCAGAAATTCATGAATATCGCCGACGAGCTTCGCACCCTCAAGGTGCGCACCAACGCCGACACGCCCGAGGACGCGGCCAAGGCACGCGAATTCGGCGCCGAGGGGATAGGCCTCTTCCGCACCGAGCACATGTTCTATGGAAAGAATTCGGAGCAGCCCCTGTTCATTCTCCGCAAGATGATCCTTTCGGACACCGAGGAAAAGCGGCGCGCGGCGCTCGATGAGCTCTTCCCCTTCGTGAAGCGCGACATCAAGAACACGCTCGCGGTCATGAACGGGCTGCCGGTCACCATACGGCTGCTCGACCCGCCGCTGCACGAATTCGTGCCCAACCGCGAGGACGAGCGCGAGAAGCTCGCGTCCTCGCTCGGCATCTCCATGGAGCGCCTCACCAAGCGCGCCGAGGACCTGCACGAGTCGAACCCCATGATGGGGCATCGCGGCGTGCGCCTGGGCGTCACCTTCCCCGAGATCTCGGAAATGCAGTACCGCGCGATACTCGAATCGGCGGCCGAGCTCATCAAGGAAGGGAAAAAGGTCATGCCCGAGATCATGATTCCCGTGGTGGGGCATGTCAACGAGCTCGAGAACCAGAAGAAGATCCTCGACAAAATTCACGCCGAGGTGTGCAGGAAGATGGGCGTCGCGAAGGTCGAGCACATGTTCGGGACCATGATAGAGGTGCCGCGCGCGGCGATCACCGCCGACAGGATCGCGAGCGTGGCCCAGTTCTTCTCGTTCGGGACCAACGACCTCACCCAGATGACCTTCGCGTTCTCGCGCGACGACATAGGAGCCTTCGTGCCCGATTACGTGGGGAAGAAGATCCTTCCGATCGACCCCTTCCAGGTCCTCGACAGGGACGGAGTCGGAACGCTCATGAAGATGGCGGTCGAGAAGGGGCGCAGCACAAGGAAAGACATCAAGCTTGGAATCTGCGGAGAGCATGGCGGGGAGCCAAGTTCAGTGGAGTTCTGCCACCAGATAGGGCTTTCGTACGTGAGCTGCTCGCCCTTCAGGGTTCCGATCGCCCGTCTTGCGGCGGCGCAGGCGGCGATCCAGTTCTCGGGTAAAAAGCCCGAGGCTAAAAAGCTTGCCAAAAAAGCAGCGAAAAAGCCGGTAAAGGCAGCGTCAAAGCCGAAGGCCAAGGCCGGAAAGAAGGCGGCACCCAAGAAGAAGAAATAGGGTATGAACGGGGGCGCGTCATTGCGACACGCCCCCGCATACTAATCCCGGGGGAGAACCATGAAACGGATACTGTGTGCAGCGGCGATTCTGATTGGCCTGTCGACGACGCTCTTCGCTTCGTACGACGAGGCCTTGAAGCTCTACATGGACAGGCAGTACAAGGACTCGCTCGCAAAAATCGCCACCGAGCTCGTGGTGGAGCGCGACTTCGAGGCAAATTCCCCCAATTACGAGCTTCGCTACCTGGCGGCGCACAACCATTGGAAGCTCGGCAACTTCGACAACGCGATCCTCCACCTTAAAAAATGCGCCGAAATACAAAAAGACATCCTGGATCCGCAGATTGACATCGCTCTCATTCTCATCGATGCGAAACGTTTCCGCGATGCGGAGGCCTCCGCGATGAAGGCGCTCGCCATCCAGAAGCACCCGATGGTATACTTCCTGCTGGGCAAGACCAGCTACGGCATGGGGAATTACCAGAAGGCCAAGGAATTCTATGAAAAGGCGATCTCGCTCAACCCGGAGCTTTACATCGCGTACAACGGGCTTGGCATGACCCTGATCAAGATGAACAGATATTCGAACGCGAATATCGCCTTTGCGGCGGCTGAGGCTATCGCCCCCGCATCATCGGAGATAATGAACAATCTGGGACTGAGCTTCGAGTACCTGGGCAAGGACGACGACGCGCTGACGTGCTACCGGAAGGCGGCGGAAAAAAGCCCCGAGAACCCCATCATTCAGCAGAACTACGCGCGCCTGAAGGAGAAAAAACGCTGAGCCGGCCCGGACCGGCGCCCTCCCATGCCTTCCTACATTAACGGAAATCCCCTCGCGCTGCTTCTCGATAAATGCGGGCCAGAGCTGAAATACCTCGCACTCCGCGACCTGCTGGAAGCCGATTCCCGAACGCTCGACGAGTCCTGGCGCGGCATGCGTTCTACCAAAAGGGTGCGGGCGCTTCTGAAGACCGGTCCAGACGGCGTCATGGGCGATTCCGTTCACTTCGATACTTTTTACAGGGGAGCCATGTGGTTTTTCGCGGAAGCTGTCGCCCGGGGACTCGACACGCGCGAGGAGGAGATTGACCGCACGGCCGGCTTCCTGCTTGACCGGTGCCAGACTGAATCCGGCGGGATAAGCCTCAACTGGAAACCCCTGCGCGCCGTGGCCTGCCGCACTGGCGACATGATGCGATGGATGATCCGGGCCGGCATGAGGGACGCCATGCGAAGAACGTCCGGCAGCGCCAGGCCGACCTCAAGGACCATGTGCTGGACCGCCTGCTCAAGGGTGATAATGGAACTGGCGAAAGATTTCCTGTCC
>CALMJO010000606.1 GCA_937864375.1 uncultured Spirochaetota bacterium | reverse complement strand
CGCGGATCAAGCTCCTCGATTACATCTGGTCGCTGGTGGACGAGAATCCCGCGATGATCGCGGGAGACGCGGAAATCGTCCGAAAGGCCGCCGCCCGCCTCATTTCCGCACCGCCCGGAGTAACAATTATCGGCGATCCGGGTCAACTGATTATGGAGGAGGGCGTGCGCATCGACCCGCTCGCGTGCGTCGACGTCACCGGCGGACCGGTGATCGTGGGAAGGGGCACGGTCATTCACCCCTTCACGAGGGTCGAGGGGCCGTGCAGCGTGGGCCGGGACTGTATCATACTGGGGGCGAAGCTGCGCGCAGGCACCACCATCGGCGACACCTGCCGTGTGGGAGGAGAGGTTGAACAGAGCATCGTACACGGGCGAACGAACAAGTACCACGACGGCTTCCTGGGCCATTCCTACGTGGGCGAATGGGTGAACCTGGGAGCGCTCACCACGAACAGCGACCTCAAGAACACGTACTCGAACGTGAAGGTGAACCTGCAGGGACAGCGCATACAGACGGAGAAGATGAAGGTGGGCTGCTTCATCGGCGATTTCACCAGGACGAGCATTGGCACCCTCATCAACACGGGAAGCTCCATTGGGGTCGCCTGCATGCTGGTCCACGGAGGATGCATGGCGCCCCGCTACGTGCCCTCGTTCTCCTGGTTCATGAACAACCAGCTCTCCGAGGGCGAGCCCCTCCAGGCGACCATGCAGACCTGCCGCGCCATCATGGGGCGAAGGGGCGCGGTCATGACCCCGGCGCACGGGGCGGTGATCGAGCGGTTGTACGGCGTGTGCGAGGACTACCGGAAGGCGGAAGTGCGGAAATGGAAAGACCGGTCGAAATAAAAATACTGCTCGTGGTGCTGGTCTCGGCCTGCCTGCACGTCTTAGCCGTGATGATACTCGTCCTCCCCGATTTTCACATGAGGCTGGACGAAATAGCGAAGCGGCGCGCAGCCGGCGACCTCTTTGGCGGGCGGCAGATCATCGCCAACATCAACGAGGACGAGAAGCAGGTGGTGACCGACACGACCATGCTCTCCGAAAAGGACTCGTCCGCGAAGGGATACATGACGCTCAAGGAGGGGGACACCTGGCTCAACAACTCCCGGGATTTCCTGCTGCAGCGCTCCGGCTCAACGGCCGGCACGGCGGGAAGGACGGCGCGCTCCGTGGACATGTCGAAATACGTTTCAGGGGAGGAGAGCGATTTCCTCGTATCGCTGGTCGAGCAGCCCCTGGGAACCACGCTGGGCGACGAGGGCAATGCCGATTTCACCCGCATCCCCGACAAGCTGGGCTTCACGCGCGATAACTCGCTTTTTTTCACCAACAACGGGAGCTTCTCGTTCAATACCAGGAAGTATCCCCATTTCAGGTACTTCAAGGCGATGATGGACAAGATCGGGTCCAACTGGTTCCCGCCCATGCTCGCCAATTCGGTCATAAGCGGGTACGACCCCATCACCGGGACATATACGCCGGGGCGGCTCCGCATCATGGCCATCCCCAACCAGGAGGTCCGCCTGTACTTCGTGCTCAACCGCAGCGGCGAGGTGCTCGACGTTCAGATCGTGGATTCGATGGGGACCGAGTCACTCGACGCTTCGTGCATCGACTCCATCCGCATCTCCAGGGAATTCGGAACCATCCCGGAAGATATAAAAGGGGATAAGATCATTATCCCCTGTGTGTTTCTCTACGTCATCTACTGATCCCCTCTCAGCCCACCTCCTCGATCACCTTGTCAAGCGTGAGATCCCCGAGCGTCTCGTCGCGCTGGCTCTTTAGCGTCTTGAATACGTCCGTGAAGTAGCGCTTGAGCGAGTCGGCGCCGTGGCCCGGAACGGAAAGGTCGCTCGACTGGATGATGTCCATCACGCGGGAGAGCCTGATGGTGTGCGAGGAGGTCGCGGGGATGAGCCCCCCGTCCCCCGTTTCGACGATGAGCTTTTCCTTCTTGAATATGGCGTTAAAATGATCGATGTCGTCCACCTGGTTCGCCGTCGCCTTGAGGAGATCCTTGAAATAGGTGGGCCCCTTTCCCTTTTCAAAATTCCTGTACACGGTGTAGAGGATCGCGATGCCGTAGTAGACCGCGGTCTCCCGGCTCTCCTTGAACGCCCTTCTTAAATTCTGGTACGAGAACGGGTGCATGAGGGTATAGGCGATCTCGGCGCCGTACAGGATGATTACGGCCGAGGAGTAGACCAGCAGCAGGAAGATGGGAATCGCCGCGAGGCTGCCGTACACCGCGAGCGTTCCCGATGCGAAGCTTTTCACGTACACGATAAACAGCAGTATGAACGCGACCCACACGGCGCCCGTGAATGAAGCGCCGATCGCAGCCGCCTTGAACGGCACCTTCATGTTGGGAAGGGCGACGTAGGTGAGCAGGAAGAGCAGCCAGATGAACACGAACGGCGCGAAGAAGTTGAGCAGGTACCCCACAATGTTGGAGCCCTTCGCTCCATGCCACTTTGCTCCCTTGTCTACGGATTTGAGCACCATGCCGGCGTCTCCCACGGCGATTATCCCGCCGTCGCCGGGCATGAACATGCGGATCGCCGGGGAGGGAAGGTTCGAACGCGCCCACTTCTCGCCCGCGTTTTCGGTATAAAGAAACAGTCCCTTCTCTCCGCCTATGTAGCCGGTGGTGCGGTTGGGGAAATATATCGCGGTAAGGTTCTTTTCCTGGTATTTCATCTGCGTCCATTTTTTCCCGCCGTTTTCGGTGTTGAGTATCGTTCCTTCGTCTCCCACGATCCAGATGTTCAGCTCTGAGAGCATGTATGCCTGGTTGAGGCTCACCGGGCGCTTCTTGCGCTTGGCCTCGTTCAGGTAGTCAAGCGCCCAGGTCTTTCCCCCGTCGACGGTGGCGATTACAGCCCCCCGGTCGGCGACGATAATTCCGGAATTGTTGTAGAAGCTGATTCGGTTCAGGTTCGAGTTGAAGCCGCCGAATTCATGGATGCTCCATTTCTTGCCGCCGTCCTCGGTCTTTAAAAGGTAGCCGTCGTCGGCGGCGATGAAGCCACGCTGGGCGTCGATCATGTGGATATCGTTGAAATTGAACGAGCCCCATTTTTCCGGGAGCCATGTGTTGCCGCGGTCATGCGAGGTAAATATGACGCCTCCCTTGCCTACGACCCAGGCTCGGTTGCCAAGGAACTGGATGTCGGTCAGCTCGTGTTTGCGCAGCTCCATTTCTTCGAGCCGGTATTCCTGTTCCTTGAATGATTTCGTCGCGCGATCGAAGTCGAAGATGCGCTGGTTTTCCATGTCGAACTGCTCCGCCTTGACGGGCTCCAGGCGGATGCTGCCGAGCGCGGTCGCCTGGATGCTGAGCTTCTGCCCCGTCACCCATAGCCTGCCGTCCGGAGCGACCGCGGCCGAGTTGAAGTTGGGCGCCGAAAAGAACGCGGAAACCTGGGTCGCCACCCCGGCGCCGGCGATGAGCATGAGCGGGCCCAGGGTGAGCGCCGCCCAGTAGTATATGATTTTTAAAAATATGGGACGCTGCCGCTCGACCTGCCAGATGCTGTTGAGCGAGCTCTCGAGCGAGCGCAGCACCGCGGTCGCGGTGAATACCATGATC
>CALMJO010000605.1 GCA_937864375.1 uncultured Spirochaetota bacterium | reverse complement strand
TCGCCGGTGAGGCATTCCGAGTGCACGCGCACGAGCACGTTCTCCCTGCCGCGCACGTCTCCCTTCACCAGCGCCACGTGCGCCATTTTGTCGACCTCGGTCTCGTAGGCGACCACGGTGAAGTCGCCGTAGTCGGTGGGGAGCTTCGCCTCCGACACCCGGTGCACGAGCCGCTCCTGGTGCTGCCTGAATTTTATGAGGTCCGATATCGTGGCGATCTTGAGGTTGTGCTTTTCCGCGAACTTGTCCAGGTCGGGCCTGCGCGCCATGCTGCCGTCCTCGTTCAGAATCTCGCAGATGACCGCGGCGGGCTTGAGCCCCGCGAGGCGCGCGAGGTCCACCGATCCCTCGGAATGGCCCGAGCGGACGAGCACGCCGCCGTTCTTCGCCGCCAGGGGGAAGATGTGGCCGGGACGGTGCAGGTCTTCGGGAACGGCCTTGTCGTTAATGAGCGTCCGGATGGTGAGATCGCGGTCGAAGGCCGAAATCCCGGTGGTGGTCCCTTCCTTTGCGTCGACGGAGACCGTAAAGGCCGTGCAGAACTTGTCCTGGTTCTCCGGCACCATGAGCGAGATGCCCAGCTTGTCCAGCCGGTCCTGGGTCATCGCGACGCAGATGAGCCCCCGTCCGTGCATGGCCATGAAATTGACGATCTGGGGCGTGGAAAACTCGGCGGCGATAACGAGGTCCCCCTCGTTTTCGCGGTCCTCGTTGTCCACCAGTATTATCATCCTGCCGGCGGCTATGGTTTCTATGGCCTCGGCGATGGTGCAGGGCTTCATGGCTCCCCTCCCCGGATCGGGAATTCTGCTGGCATTAAAATGAGGGGTCCATGCGGCGTCAAGGTTTTTATCTGCCTTTTACTTGACACATCGGCCCCGGTGAATCCAAATACACCGCATGCGATACGTGGAACCATCCCGGCGCCCCGCGCGCGCCACGGCGGCCCTTGCGTGCATCGCGCTCGTCCTCCTGAGCGCCTGTGTCGCCCCGGTCCCCGTCCTGGAGCCCGACCCCATTACCTTCGCGCTCATGGGCTCCACCGCGCCCGAGTCCCCGTTCAACTCCGTCAGCCCCTGGCTCGAAAAAACGGTGCTCGCGATCAACGCCGAAAACCCCGTGTTCATCATGCACACGGGCGACATCGTGTTCGGCGGGGACAGCTCCATGGGTATAAAGGAAGCCGACGTCCGGCGCCAGTTCGACGAGTTCGCCGCCGGAACCGCGCGCGCGCTTCCCATTCTCTACACCATGCGGGGCGAGCTCGACGCCCACGCCGGCTCGCCCGGCCTCTACGTCCGATCCACCGGGCGCCCGGCCTGGTACTCGTTCAACTACGGAAACCTCCATTTCGCGGTGCTCGACACGAACGATCCCGAGCCGGGGATGATCGGCCCCGCGCAGCTGCGCTGGCTCGAGGAGGACCTAAAAACGGCGGCGGGATGCCCCGCCGTCTTCGTGTTCACGCACCACCCGGTGGTGTTGCCCCAGGCCGCCTTCTACGGCGCAACGCCCGAAACGCTCAGGAACGCGGGCGCGCTCACCGCGGTCCTGGCGCGCTACCCCGTGAAGGCCGTGTTCTCCGGGCACCTCCGGTCCGGCTTCACCGAGAAAAAAGACGGCATCCTCTACGTCACGGCCGGCTGCGGCAACTACAACGAGAAGCTCCCCTTTGCGCCGGAAAACCAGTATTACCTGGTGCGCTACAACGGACGCGACGTCACCGTGACGGAAAAGAAGATTAATACCAAGTAAGGATGCGGGATTCATGCAACGGGAAATTTCATTCGACAGGCTCGAGCAGTTCGTCGCACAGATGAAGGGGCACGGCATAGACAGGCTGGCGTTCGCCGAGGTTCGCGAAAAGCGCGCGCTGCAGGTCGAGGAGGCGGTCCTCAGGGTGGTGGATGTCGTAAAGACCGACATCCTCGCCTACAGGGACTCCACGATCTTCAAGTGCAGGAT
>CALMJO010000604.1 GCA_937864375.1 uncultured Spirochaetota bacterium | reverse complement strand
ATTTCAACCGGTATTCAAGGACTGGCAAAACCTGTAGGAAGGCTCGCCTGGACCGCCCGCAACCGGATCGGTCCCCGATGCTTATCGCTATGGCGGCGCGGGAGCTTCAAAAAAATTCGGGCTTTTTCCGGGTTTCATGGAAAAAAATGCGCGGAGCGCGGACTCATCTTTTCAGGAGCGATGCGACCTTCGCGGAGAGCTCTTCGGCGGAATAGGGCTTCTGTAAAAAGTCCCGAATGCCCGACGACCGCGCCTGTTTCATGCTGTCCTCCTCCATGAGACCCGAGGTGAGCAGCACCCTGACGCCCGGCCTGATCTCCTTCAACCTTTCGTACACTTCGAGTCCGGAGAGACCCGGCATGGAGAGATCCAGTATTACCGCGTCAACCGCGTGCATTTTCTTCGCGAACAGGGCGATGCCTGCATCACCGCTGTCGGCGATCATGACACCGTATCCGCAGTGTTCGAGCATGCCCCGCGCGATGCGCAGAATGGACTTTTCGTCGTCGATGACCAGGAGCGTGCCGCTGCCCATCACGAGTCCCCCGGTTCCCGATGCCTGCGCCCAGGTGCTCGCTTCTCGTTCCATGAGCGGAAGGTAGACGGCGAAGGTCGTGCCCACGCCGGGCTCCGAGGCGACGTCGATGAATCCCCCATGCTGTTTCACCATGCCGTACACCATGGCCAGGCCCAGTCCCGTCCCCTCGTCCCGTTTCTTCGTCGTGTAGAACGGCTCGAAGATGTGCTGCCGGATCTCCTCGTCGACGCCCACGCCCGTGTCGCTGACCGCTACGCGCGCATAGGCGCGGTCCCTCGCCGCCTCCGGGTGCACAAGCCCGAACTCATGATCGGCATCGATCGCCTCGAGCGAGATGCGCAGCGTCCCGCCCTGTTTCTCGTCGTCGGCGCGCATGATGGTCATTGCGTGCGAGGCGTTGACGCACAGGTTGAGAAAAACCTGCTCCAGGTGGGAGGGCTCCCCCTCGACGATGAACGATGACTCCTTCCGGTCCAGGGTGATCGTCACCGACTTGGGAAAGCTGTTTTCACAGAGCGCGATGACGTTGCTGATAGCGACTGCAAGGTCCACCGGCCGGGGCTCGATCTCGTGTTTCCGTGAAAGGGTAAGCATCTGCCTGGTGAGGTCGGCCGCGCGCCGGGAGGATTCGAGCGCGGTTTCCAGGTACTTGCGTAAAGAGTCGCCATGGGTGAGCTCCTCCTTTTCGAGGAGGCGGCCGGCCATGTCGAGGCTCCCAAGTATTCCCCCGAGCATGTTGTTGAAATCATGGGCAATTCCGCCGGCAAGCGTCCCCACGGCCTCCATCTTCTGCGCCTGGATGAGCTGGGCCTGGATGCGCTCACGGTCTTCCTCGGCCTCCTTCCTTTCCGTGACGTCGATGCCCACACCCATGCAGCCCATGATCCGGCCCGACTCGTCGCGCACTGGCGTGAACCAGATCTCGAACCAGAGCGCGCCCACGCGGACCTCGCCATGGTGCGGCATGCCGCCAAGCGCCAAGCGGACCGCCTCCAGGATTTCGGGCACGGCGCGGTACACGTCGTAAATGGATTTGTTGATCACGCTGGCCGGGTCCAGGGCGAGCCTGTCGAGCCCCGCGCCCTCGGCGAGTATGAACGTGCCGTTTCCGTCGATGGCGAAGAGAACGAGGGGAGCGCTTGCGACGACGGTGTGAAGTCGCTCGGTGCTCCGGAGGAGCGCGATTTCGGTCAACTTCCTGTTGATGGCGAGGCCGGTGAGGTAGGAAAAGGTTTTCATCGCGTCCGCATGCACCATGGCGCTCCGGCGCGGCAGGAAGGCGGACGCGGTCCCGAACAGCTCCGACTCGTATTGAAGCGTGAGGATCACGATCAGATCGCTGTCGAGGAGATCCATCGCCTCCCGCGAAATGTCCTCGGGGATTTGCCAGAAGCTTGCCTCCGCGAGCCCGGCAAAATGGTTTATTTTCATCCGGAGCATCTCGCCCACGATCTCGTCGGGGACGGGCATGGTGAGGGAAAAGACATGTTGTCCAAAGAACTGTTCGATCCTCTTGGTGAGGTGACCCTCCGAAGAGACCGCAACGATCTTCAGAGATTTCGAATCCTTGTTATAGCGCGACGATGTTGCCGCAACAGCGCCGGTGAGACTGCGAAAGGAGTCGGCGACCCGCGAGAACAGCTCGTCCAGCGTCGCGGCCTCGGTGAGGTAAATGAAAATTTCGTTGAGCCGCTCGTTGTACGCGGAGAGCATGCGGTAGCTGTTCTCGCTTTCACGCAGGGCGTTCTCCGCCCTGGTCCGCTCCTGGTGAAGGATCACCTGGACGACCTGGTCGGCGATCGTGCAGGCGAAGATGATCTCGTCGTCGAACCAGCTGCGCTGGGGACCCACCTGTTCAAGGCATACGACGCCGGCGGTGCTCCCGGAAACGCGTATGGCGGCGTCGAGCATGGACGAGATCCCGTTGGGCTTCAGGTAACTCTCGCGATACCCGCGCGTGCGGGGATCGCTTATTGTGAAACGAAAACCACCTGCTCTGCAGGTGGTTCCAAAAAGCTTTAGCTATGA
>CALMJO010000603.1 GCA_937864375.1 uncultured Spirochaetota bacterium | reverse complement strand
CCGTGACAATTCTCAGCTCCGCCTCCCCCCAGGCCCTGTTGAGCATAACGCGGTTGCCGCGCGGCGTCACGCCCGCGAGTGCGAGCGAGGACGCGTCGCGCGCGTCGTGCTGGACGCACCGGCACCGGTCCACCAGGGCGCCTCCCAGGAGATCGCGAAGCTCCGCGCCGGTCTGCGCGCGGTGGGAGCCGGTGGCGTTCAGGAGCGTGACGGCGGAATCCGGGATCCCGGCCGCATTGAGTTCGTCTACAATGATTGGGAGCAGTAGGTGATTGGGGGTCGCGCGCGTGCCGTCAGTGTGCACGATGACGGCGCGCATCCCCGGTCGCGCGAGGGCGCCGAACGGGGGAGAGCCGATGGGCGAGCGAAGCGAAGAGCGTATCGCGCCCTCCATGTCGTCCAGCGCGGGAACGGGGCGTCCCGTGATGACCGTTGCGGAATCGGGGACCTCCGCGTCAAGGTGCCCCCTGCCATAGGGTAGCCTTATCTTCATGATTGGGCGCAGCCTCCGTCTGCAAGCGCGTGTGCGCACGGCCCCGAATGAAAAACATGAATGAATCCGGGCCTGTGTGCTGGTCGGACCCTAATCCGCGGCACGCAGCCGGTCAAGTGAAATCATGGATTCAAGAGGGATGGCTAAGGAGAACTGCAAGCCCTGACGCCCGGGTGGCGCCAGGGCTATGAATATAGCTTAAAACGTGTAGACGGCGCTCACGAAGACGCCGTAGAGGCTGTCATTCAGCCATTTGTCTTTTTCTGCGTAATCGCTGTTCTCCGTGAAGCGGATTCGCAGCATCTGGTAGCGCAGGCCCAGCGTGATGATGGGAAGTCCGTTGCCGGGATTAAAGCCGATGGACGGTTCCACATTGAAACCTAATTGGTCCATGCCAGTGCTCGGTGATTTACGCCGTTCAACGTCTGGTGCCAGCTGATCGTAGGTTACGGACTTTTCGATTTTGAATCTGCCGATCATGTACATGGCGGAGACATTGGCAGCGAAAAACACACGGTCGCTTAATAGCAATGAGTACCCGATCCCCGCCGCGGGTCCGTGAAAGGGAGTGAGGACCTTCATTTCATTGAGCGTTGAATAGGTAGGTGCACCGCCACCCACAGGAGAGCGCTGTTCGGAATTCTTGTAGTCCACTGAAAGGTAAAGGTACTTATATCCCAGGAAGAGCTTAAAGCTCTCGCTCACGCGGTAACTGAGCGCGGCGTCCACGTCCACCCGGAGCGCGTCGAAATAGTAGCAGCCTGACACCTCGTTGGCGGCATCAAAGTCCGAATAGACCGAAAGCCAGTGCGTGGATTGCCTTCCCGCCATCCCTGCCAGCGAGAGGCTGAGGTCCTGGGTGAAGATCATGCTGAAGATTGGTCCCGCGAGCATGCCGGTCCCGTAGTCGATGTCGCCCATCCCTGAGCCCAACCCGCCTCGGTCCTTGTAAAAGGGCTCCCACACGTAGTAGCCGGCCTTCGCCCCGAGCATATAATCGACGGCGAACGCGGGGACTGCGGCCATGCAGAACAGTAACGCGCACACTGCTGCAAGCGTCTTCTTTTTCATTCCTATTCCTCCATAACGATTGTGTGTTTTTGGTGCTGTTTCCGCATTGGCCTGCGAAAACGGTTCATGGCTATTCCGGGATTATGGGTCAAAAAGTAATCGGTGTTAATAACAAATAGCTGCGTGCGCGCGGCCCTCATTTCCCTTGACATCCGCGAGTTCACGGTATAGCCCTTGAAAGACTGTCGCACCGACTATTTCCAGAGAGAACAAATGAACTGGGTGTCCGTCCCGGTCCTCATGATGGCCGCGATCTGTTTCTACGTGGGGATCACCTACCTGTGGTCCTGGGCCCGCCGGCGCGAGGAGCCGGAGCAGCTTTCGTTCGCGCTCACGAGCCTCGTGATCGCGATGTACAACGTATTCTGCGCGGGCCTCTACAACGCGGGCTCAGTGGAGGAAGGCATCTTCTGGCAGAGGCTGCAGCTCGCCACGCTCTGCCTCTTTTCCATCTCCATACTCTGGTTCACCTGCCATTTCACCGGCTACCGCAGGCGCTCCGTCGCCTACGCGCTCACGGGCCTCGTGGCCGCGCTCTTCGCCGCGGGGCTCCTCGTGCGCGGCCCGCTCACCCTGACGCCCCAGAATCCCAACCTTCGCCATGTCGCGCTCTGCGGCTTCGACATCCCTTTTTTCGAGGGCGACCTGGGGCCCGTGTACTTCGTCCAGTACTTTTTAATGGCGGCCGGCGTCGTATTTCTATTATTCCTGGTCATACGGCATTATCGCACCGGCGGCGACGGGCGCGCGCGCCCGCTGTTCTATTCAATGATCATTTTCTTCGCCGCGGCGGTGAACGACATGATGATCGGCCTGGGCGCGTGGTCGTTCGTCTACCTCGTGGAATACGCCTACATGGTGATCATCGTTTCCATGGCCTACATGCTCCAGAACAAGCTCATCACGCTCGCCCGCGAGGTGCAGGACCTGAACCGCCGGCTCGAGGAAAAGGTGAACGAGCGCAGCATGGACCTGCTCTTCAGCGAAATAGGGAAGGGGCTCTACACCGAGATACTCTCCGAGCTTTCCGCCCCGGGGAAGGAGGGCCGCGCGGCGCGCTCCATCGAGAGGCTCATAGCCCAGGACAGGAACGCGGCCGTGGCGAAGCTCAGCCGCGACCTCGCCGTCATTTCGAACGTGGACGAGCTCATGCGGCGCGCGCTCGTGAAGGCGGCCCAGATTTCGGGCGCCGACGAGGCGTTCATATTCCTTGCCGCCCAGGACGGGAAGCTGGAGCTCCGTTCCTCGCACGAGGAGGGGGCCTCGCCCTCGCGGCAGGCGTCGGGACTGGCAGGCAGGGCGTACCGCCAGGGGACGCGCATCGTCCATTCGACCGAACGGGCCCGCGCACGGGGTGCAAGCGTCCTCGCCGTCCCGCTCAGGCTGGGGGACGAGCTCATAGGCGCGAGCTGCCTGGTCAAGCACGCCTCCTCGGGGAGCTTCAGCGGCGAGGACGAGAGGATCATCGCCGCCTTCATGAACCAGGCCGCCGCGGCGCTCGAGAACGCCTTTCTCTACCAGCGCATGGCGAACTCCCGGAAAAGCGCGGGGCGCGCCGCGCTCACCCCGCAGATCGAGGAGAAGATCGTGAGGGCCATGGCCTTCCTTGAGGAGAACTACCGCGACGACATCGCGCGCGAGGGGCTTGCCGCGATGCTCGCCATGCATCCGGACTCGCTTGGCCGCTACTTCAAGATGCATACCGGGAAAAAAATCAGCGATTTCGTGAACGAGCTGCGCGTGAAGGAAGCCGCGCGCCGCCTGTCCGGGACCGACGAGAACATCATCCACATCGCCTTCGCGGCGGGCTTCGAAAGCATCCCCACCTTCAACAGGGCGTTTCATCGGGTGATGGGCATCACGCCCACGGAGTACCGGGAGAAGAACAGGGGATGAACGGGGAGCGCGGGCCCGTGGAGAGCATGAATATGAGGAAGCACGTGAACAAGATGTCGAGCATGGCACTCGCGGGAATCCTTTTATTCGCTCTGATGATCGTGCCAGTGTCGCTTCGCGGCGACCTGGACGATTTCAAAAAGGGCACCGAGAATAGTGGAGAGCGCTGGAGCGGCGGCAACGGCTCGTGGGACAGGGACGGCATGGACGATTCTGGAGACTCTAATGCGACGTGCTGGCCCGGATTGATCTGGATGTCCCTGAACGCGCCCGTCCATTACACGCGGTTTCCCTACAGTGAGCCGGGGGACGCGAATTTCATCGTGCGGGAAAAGCCGGGTAAAGCCGGGATAGAGGTGGAGCCCGCGGACGGGAACCCGGTGCGCGACGAAAACCCGGACGCCCCGAGGCCCAAGAAGTGGTTTGCGACGACCGAGGCCGGGGGTCAGAGCCTTGGAGGCGAGGGCGACGGCTTTTTTGGCGCCATCCACGGGAGGCTCCGGAGCCTCGCAGGCCCGCTGGTCGAATACCGCCAGGTCTACGACGGCGAGGACAGGCTCCACCTTCTCGCCGCGGGCATAGCCTTCCCACTTTTCCAGCTGAGCGGCTTCATGCCGGACTTCTACGTCCAGTGGGTGGGAATGCGGGGACTGCTCACCCTGGACGGCGTCGCCTACGGCATCATCGTCAACTCGTATCCCTGGCGGGGATGGACCGGGTATTTCAGGATCGGCCGACACGAGTATTACAGGCATAAGCTCACGTTCGAGTTCCTTGAGCTCGAGGCGAGAATAGGGCACATGATTGGCCGCTGTGAGCTCTTCGCGGGATACCGGTGGTTCAGGACAGAGCACGCGGAATTGAAGGGCCCTCTTGCCGGCATCCGGTCGCATTTTTAGGGAGGGGCTTCTTTCGCAGGCAAAGTGAAAGGGACGCACGAGGAAACGGTCCTGAAAAAAATTGCCGCAAGCCGGCGGACGGACTATTTTTGTTGAATACAAACGAATTGAAGGAGCATGCCCATGCCTTTCATACAATGGAGTGACAAGTTCGCGATCGGCGTGGAGCAGGTGGACGCCCAGCACAAGAGGCTCTTTGAGCTTGCGGGCGCTCTGTACATCCTCGCCCACGGGGAGGATTCGGGCCCGGCGCTCGGCGACTCGCTGAACGAGCTCGTGGAGTACACGAGGTATCATTTCCAGAGCGAAGAGGCGCTCATGCTCGAGTACGGGTATCACCGGCTGGATGCGCACAAGCTGGAGCATGACGCGCTTGCACGGCAGGCACTCGATTTCCGTACCAGGTTCGCCCGCGGCGAAGCGGTGAGCGTGGATGAATTCCTTGGATTCGTGTACGCCTGGCTGACCAGGCACATCATGGACCAGGACAAGAAGGTGGGCGCCTACATAGAGCTGGAAAGACTGAAGCCCGGCAGGAAGGACTGACCGCGGGGCTCCCCCCTCCGTGGCGGAAGCAGGATCGATCCCGGGCATTAGGCCTCGATCCTCCTGGAAGGCGGGGGCGCATTCGTTACCACTTCAGGTTTCATCCGGCCGTTATAATTCCACTTTGACAATTCAGGGTATGGCTCGTACCATGTGCGCATACTACGGCTGCACATAAATAATCCGTACCAGGAGTTGTGCCTATGAACCGCTTCCGCTTTTCCGGAACGTTGTGCATGATGCTCGTCATTGCCGCCGCCTGCGGGAAGGGGGAATCTCCCGCGCCGGCCGTCCGCGTCGAAAACCCGAAAACCGTCATCATGGCCGAATTCCTCCAGGAAACAAACTCCTTCTCCCCCGTGCTCACGACCGAGCGAAACTTCAGGGCCGGGAGCCTCCTGTACGGGGAGGAGATATTCAGGGCCGCCAGGGCCGCGAAGCTCGAGCTGGGGGGATTCCTGGACGCGATCGACGAACACGGCGGCGGAACTATCAGGATCGTACCCGTGGTGAAGGCGCGCTCCATGTCAGGGGGGCCGGTGGAGCGGCAGTTCTACGAGCGGGTGAAGAAGACGATAATCGACGCCGTGAAGGCGGAGAAGAAGGTGGACGGCATCTATATCGCGATGCACGGCGCGATGGGCGTCGAGGGCATGCGCGATCCCGAGGGCGACCTGCTCGAGGCCCTCAGGGCGATAGTCGGTCCCGCGATTCCCGTGGGCGTGAGCTTCGACCTGCACGCCAGCGTGACGCGAAAGCGCGCCCAGCTTGCGAGCTTCATCGTAGGTTACAGGACGAACCCGCACCGCGACCACTTTGACACCGGATTCAAGGCCGGTGAGATCCTCGCGGGAGCGGTCCTGGGGAGGGTAAAGCCCGTGATGGCGGTGAACAAGATGAAGCTCCTCAAGGGAGGCGGGATGAATATAGATTTCCTTTCGCCGTTCCGGGCAATTTTCTCCCGCATGCGCGAGATGGAAAAGAGCGAGGGGGCGCTCGCCATGTCCTTCTTCCCGGTGCACATCTGGCTTGACGACCCGGAGCTGGGCTACAGCACCATCGCCGTGACCGATGGGAACCTGGACAACGCCAAAAAGCTCGCCGACGAGATCGCCCAGATGGCATGGGAGGCCAGGGACGTGCCTCAGCCGGAGGCGTACACGCCGGAGCAGGGAATCGAAATCGCCCGCGGCAAATGGCTCGCCCGGAAGCTGGGCACCGTGGTCTTCTGCGACGTCGCGGACGCCGTGGGAACGGGGACGCCCGGCGAGAGCACCTGGATCCTGCGCGCCCTGGTGGAGAAGGGGAGCGACCTCGTGAGCTACCTCGCCATGCGCGACGAGGTCGCCGTGCGCGAGGCATGGGGTTCCGACGTGGGTGCCGAGGTAAGCCTCAAGGTGGGCGGGAGGCTCGACCTCAAGTACAACAAGCCGTTCGAGTACCGGGGAAAAATCGTTTATAAAAACGAGACCGCGTTCGGAAAGACCGTGATCGTAAAGCATGGGGGCATCCACCTCGTGATCGCCGAGCTTCCCATCGCAGCGGACCAGACGTCCCACTACACGGACCTGGGGCTTTCGCTCTGGAAGGCCGACATCGTCGTGGTGAAAAACCTTTTTCCCTTCAGGTACCGCTATTTATTGTACAATCGGAAGACCGTGGACGTGCTCACGCCCGGCATCAGCAGCATCGACGTGTTCGCGCTCGGGTACACGAAGGTGCCGCGGCCGATTTATCCCCTGGATAAAATCGATACGTGGCGGTAAATGGTGCATGTGTGGCGCATGACCATGCTGGGGCGCATGACCATGCGCCCCTACCATATATGGTTACCGGTTCCCTCCGCGGTCGTTATGCTTCGACCGCGAGGGGCCCGACGGCCTTTTTTTCCCGTGGCCGCCCGGTTTGGGGCCGGAGGATTTTGAAAACCTGCTCCCTGAACCGCCGGCTGGACGGGGCTTGGAATGGGAGCGCGGCCCGTCATGCGACGGCTTCGCCGAGCGGGGTTTCTCGTTCCATCCGGTTCCGGAGCGTTCCGATCGGCCGCCCGTGTTCCCTGGAGACCATTCCCTTTTTGGAGGTCGCCCGGAGCCGTGGCCGCCCTTCGCGTAGCCGCCGGACGACCTTTTCCCTGGTCCGGACGACCCCTCCCTTGACCCGTAAGGGGATTCCGACCTTCGCGATCCGCCGCGAACGGCCCTGTCGCCGTCGCGGGGATATGCCGGTTTATCCGGGTCCCATATCTTGTGCGCATCACCGCCCGGTGCGGGCCTGCGTGAGGAGTGTTTTCCCGCCGGCCTGTTCCCCTGTCCGGATAATCTCTTCCCGCTCTTCTTGTTGAATGATTTCTCCCCGGGCTGCTTGTAAAGGCCCCCGCTTTCGTCCTTGCGCGCGGGCCTCATGATGTGCACGGGCTTTTCCCCCGACCACACCTTGTCCGCGTGCCTGGGATTGTCGTAGGGCATCACCTCGGGCTGCTCGTCGGTATCGTCGTATTGATCGACGGGCGCGTCCTTGATATAGCTGTCAACCGGGCGCTTCCTGAATCCTCCCTGTCTCTTATACACATCTCCGAGCCCACGAGACCGTACTAGATCTC
>CALMJO010000602.1 GCA_937864375.1 uncultured Spirochaetota bacterium | reverse complement strand
ATGGTATATTATATACGGGAGATTCGCATGGGAAAGGCAGAAGTAACCAGGAAGGCAATCATCCGTGAATCCGCGCCCATCTTCAACAGGAAGGGCTACGAGGGGACTTCGCTCGCCGACCTCACCGCCGCGCTCGGTCTTACGAAGGGCGCGCTCTACGGGAATTTCGCGAACAAGGACGAGATCGCCCTCGAGGCCCTCGCGTTCAACTTCAACCGCATCAGCGAGGGAATCAAAGACGCGATGGCGCTCCACCCGAATCACTGCGACAAGCTTGCGACCTTCGCGCGCTACTATGCCGATAACTATCGGGATATCGCCGCCCGGGGAGGGTGCCCGGTGCTGAACGCCTCGACGGATTCCGACGACGGAAATCCCGCCATCCGGAAAAAGGTCCGCGGCCTCGTCGACTACTGGATGACGAGCCTCGAGCGCATCATCGAGCGCGGGAAGGAAAGGGGCGAAATCAGGAAAGGCGTGAATGCAGGAGAATTTGGATCGCTCTTCATTGCCCTCATAGAGGGCGGAATAATGCTTTCAAAGATCACCGGCGAGCGCGCGCACCTGGATACGGCAGTGAGCCACATTATCGATTGCATCAACGGGTCGGTGCGGGCCTGATTTTTGTGGGTTAAAAAATACCAAACGGTATAATAATGCGAGGACGCCATGAACAGTGAATTCAGGGCAGTATTCCAGGCCCGCTGGGCCGACATGGACTTCAACGGGCACATGAGAAACACCGCGTACCTGGACTACGCGGCGGACACGCGCATGCTCTTCTTCAAGGCGAACGGCTTCCGGATGTCCGACTTCGCGCGGTTGAAAATCGGGCCGGTGGTGTTCACGGACACGATCAGCTACCGCAGGGAACTGACGATGTACCAGGAATTTACCGTCACGCTCGAGCTCAAGGGCCTTAGCCCCGACGGCGCGCGGTTCTGCTTCGAGAACAGGTTCGCTGACCCGGACGGAAAAACAATCGCAACGGTGCGCAGCGACGCCTGCTGGTTCGATCTCGAAAAGAGGAAAGTAACCCCGCCGCCGGAAACGATTCCCGCGATCATGAACAGCCTTCGCAAAACGGACGATTTCGAATGCATCGGGTCGGCGTGCCCGGACAGGCCGGCGGTGGCGTAATCCCCGTCGTGCATATGATGTCCCGTTCATAAAAAATTCACGAGTCACGCTCCCGCTTTGTCTTGACGTACGACCTTCCGCGGGGGAGAATCTGCACATCGAACCGAACGCAGCGGGAAGGTTACGCCAATGAAGAAGAATTTCGTCGAGGGCGGCGCGGGGGTATCCCTGCGGTCGTGGCAGCTTCGCATATTCTGGCTCCTTTGGACGGGGTACGCGTCGTACTACCTGTGCCGCGTCAACTTCGCGGTGGCCCAGCCGCTTATTCTTAAAGAGTTCCCCGACTGGACGGCGGCGCAGATAGGCATGATCCCATCCATCTACGCCATGTTCTATGCGGCGGGCCAGATCATAAACGGCGCGCTGGGCGAGCGCTTCGGCGCGCGGCGCATGATGACGATGGCGATCGTCACCGCCGCGGTGACGAACATGCTGTTCTCCATGACCTCCTCGTTCGCCGTGATGCTGGTCCTGTGGGCGGTCAACGGCTACGCGCAGTCAGCGGGATGGTCGCTCCTCATCCAGACCATTTCCAACTGGAACACCTCGAAGCGCCGCGGCACCCTCATCGGACTCATATCCACCTGCTACCAGGTGGGCAACGTCGTCTCCTGGCTGCTGGCCGGCTCCCTGTGCGACGCGCTCGGCTGGCGCGCGGCATTCATGGTGCCGGGTTTGGTGCTCGTCCCCATGGCGATCGCGTTCGCCGCCGGGATACGGAACACACCGGAGGACGCGGGATTTCCGCCCGTGCGCGACGACACCGGGCACGAGGTGCACGCGGAGGGCGCACCGCAGGGCGCGCGCATCCCCACGTCGCGCATCCTCGCCATGACATTCTCGAACAAAACGCTCTGGGTGCTGGGGCTGGGCTACTTCTGCATGAATTCCGTCCGCTATACCTTCATGAACTGGACCGTGCAGTACATGGCGGACTTCCAGGGCCAGAGCATCAAGGGAAGCGCCTTCACCGCGATCGCCATACCGCTAATAGGATCGGCCGGTGCGGTCGCGGCGGGATGGGCGTCCGACAGGATATTCGGCCACCGAAGGGCTCCCGTGTGCGCCATCATGCTCTTCGCCCTCGCTGCTGTGTGCGCCCTGTTCACGGGTATCCCCGCGGGCTCGTGGATATTCGCCACGGCGATGCTGGGCGTCGCGGGCTTTCTCATCTACGGTCCCGACATGCTCATGAGCGGCGCCGCGACGGTGGACGTGAGCCACCCGCGCGCCGCGTCGATCGCGACCGGGTTCACGATGAGCCTGGGGGCGACGGGCGCGATCTTCTCCGGTGCGGGGATCGGGCTCCTCCGGGACCTCGCGCGGGGCGACTGGGCGCTGGTGTTCTACGTGCTCGCGGGCCTTTCAGTGGTGTCGGCCCTCCTCATGGTCTCGATCTGGAACGCGCGTCCCCGGGGAGCATCCTGAGATGGTTCTGGGCGAGCCGGGCTGGAGCCCCGGGATTCGCGAGGAGCTCGGGCGGATCATTGAAAAGGGCGCCGGGAAGGGCCTTCCCGTGACCTTCGATTTCGACAACACGATCGCGTGCGGCGACATCGGCGAGGCGACGCTCGCCTTCCTCGCGAGGGAGGGGCAGATTCGTCCCGCGACGGTCCCCACGGTGCTCGCGCCCGATTTCACCGCCGCGGACGGCCGCACAATCTCGCTCGCGCGCTGCGCCGACGTCACCGTGTACTACGAGGAGCTCCTTGATGCGACCTCCCGGGGCGGGCTTGACCCCGCGCCGCTCACGAGCGGCTACCTCTGGGCGGTGGAAATAATGCAGGGGCTCACGGCGCTCGACGTCGTCCGCGCGACGGCGGCCGTTCACGCAATGAGCGAACCGGGCATGGAAAAAAAGCTCCAGGTCACACCCGGCGTGTCCGCTTACCCGGTGCCCTTCCTGTACCCGGAGATGATCGAGCTCATCGCCGTGCTCCTGGAGCGAGGCTACGACGCCTGGATCGTGTCGGCGAGCAACGCGTGGACCATACGCTGGATGGCGCATAACGCGATCAACGCCGCGCTCGCAGCGCGCGGCTGCGCTCATCGAATTGCGCCCGACCGCGTCATAGGCGTGTCCACGCTCATGCGGGACCGCGGCGGCTTCCTGTTAAAGGACCGGCTCCTCGTGAAGGACGACGTGCGTTATGCCGCGATGGATGAGGAGACGCTCGCGGGGCTCACCCTCACGGCGAAGCCGGACCTTCCCGCGTCCATATACTCGGGCAAGGTGACGAATATCATGGACATCATCGGGACTCGGCCCTACCTCGCCGCGGGCGACAGTCCTGGGGACCTCCCCATGCTCGCCTTCGCGGAAAACCGGCTCTGGCTCGCGCGCCTGGAGAAACCGGGGTACCAGCGTGAGCGCGCCGCGTGCGCTTCGCGCGCACGGCAGGGCTCATGGTTGATCCAGCCCGTATTGTGCAAGGTGAAGCCCGGCTTCGTGTGCCGTCCGGATGAGCTTGGCGCGCTGTTTACGGACGGCGTTCCCGCGGCGGTCGCCGAATCGCTGGAGCTGGTCGCGAACCGGTCTTAAAGGGAACGGCATTGTGGCACAATTTTGCAGTCCGGGACGAGGGAACTCACCGTCCGTCATGACGACTGTGCACATCCAGGGGCGGATTCCGCTGTAACGCCGTGAAGCGATTCGGCCCCCCGAATGATCACCTTGATAATCCGCCCTGCGTGGGGAACCTTCACCCGCATGTATCCCCATTTTTTTTCGACGATAGCTCATCTTCACCGGCGACGAGTTAATGGACAGATGAACGAGTGCGAATGCGCTGCTAATTCGGGGAAGGATGCGCTGCGTGGAGCGACGCGGATTCAAACGGCGCCGCCCGGGCAAGCCGGCATTTCGAAGAATGGAAGAGCCCATGCCACGAAATGCCGGTATTTGGCAACGCCCAAAAACCGGGCGTGAAACCTAAATGCTGAACGAATACACGGCCGTGAGTGTTACTCCATAGAAGGTGTGGGTTATCTCACCGCTGTTTGGTTTCTCTTTGGGCTTGGTGATGAAACGCTGCCCGCGCACCCCGAGCGACACCACGGTGGATGCGCCGGTGAAGCTGTATGCAAAGGACGCTCCCGCGTTCACGCACTGCTCGTTGTAATCGTATTCAGTCCCCGGATCTTTGTGATGGCCCCAGATGTACAGTGCGGAAACGTTGCCCAGGAAGAAGAGGTTGTCCGTCATGGGAAGCGTGAAGCTCAATCCCGGACCGGATCCATAGCCCTTGTGGCTTACTCCCTCTTCGCTGAAGCCCATGTACTTGAAGCCAACGAATAGATTCATGAAGCGCGTGATGGAATAGTTGATGGTGGTGTCGGAATCATACCGGGTCAATTTATCCGGACCCAGTTTATCCCCTTCAGGATTGAATTTTCCATAGAGGAAAACCCCGGCCAGGCTCCATTTCTCAGCGAAGCCCACCGTGAGGACCGGGCCGTAGAGCGGCGCCATTGGAATGTTCGGATCCTCTTCCTTGCTGTCGAAGATCCAGTCGGCGTACCAGCCTGTCGCGCCAACGCCGATGTTGAGTGCGTGGGACGCGATGGGAGTGCCCGCGAGTACAAGACAGGCTATTGCTGCGCACAAAATCGCTTTCTTCATTTCCTTCCTCCTTGTTTCGCCGACGGCTGTTGGGCAGGCATTCAGTCCATGCAGGCATCACCGGCAGTCATTGCGCAGGTATAGTATGAACCTTTTTCCCGTTTTGTCAATAATTGTTCTGCAGCATGAAGCGGGTATGCGCCAATCATGCTGGTGACTCTACAGCGTGAGTATCTCCGGCCCGTGCTCGGTTATTGCGATCGTGTGCTCGAACTGCGCGGAGAGCATGCCGTCCCAGGTCACGACCGTCCAGCCGTCGTCGCAGGAGACGACCTCGTGCGTGCCCTGGTTGATCATGGGCTCGATCGCGAGCACCATGCCCGCTTCCAGGAAGCGGCCGGTGTTCCTCCTGCCGTAGTGAGGAACATTGGGGTATTCGTGCACGGCGAAGCCCACGCCGTGACCGGTATAGTCTGTCTCTTATACACATCTCCGAGCCCACGAGACCGTACTAGATC
>CALMJO010000601.1 GCA_937864375.1 uncultured Spirochaetota bacterium | reverse complement strand
GTCCCTGGACGACATGGTGACTGCCATATCCTACGGCGGGGGACAGAATTTCTGCCTTGACGCGAAGCATGCCGCGATCCGCGGCGGCAATTACAGGACGATGTTCTCGGTGGAGAACATGGATAAGGATATCAAGATCGCCAGGAAAACCGCGGGGGACCTGTCGCCGGGCCTCCCGGGCCTTGAGAATGCGTTCGAGGTTTACGGGCGTGCCATGAAAGCCGGGTTCGGGAAGGAGAGCTTCTCCGCGACCTACAAGATCATCAGGAAATAACGCAGGGCCGGGGACGGGGTTGAGGCGCACGGTGCAATGAGTGCAGGGGGATCCATCATGAATACACTACGCGTCGGGGTTGTATGCCTCGGAAGAACGACCTTTGACGTACAAGCCGCCCGCGGATTGTACGAGAAGACCATCAGCGAGCTCGAGAGCATGGCCGGGGTCGAATGGATAATTGAAAAGGACCTGGTGATAGAAACCGCGGATGCGGAGGCCGCGGCGCGAAGGCTGGGCACATCGGGCATTGACGGCGTCATCATCATCAGCGGGACGTTTCACCTGGGGCACCTGGCGCTTATCCTGGAGCGCGAGATCCGCAGGCCCATAATGCTGTGGGCGTACAACGAGCTGCCGTACAACGGGGGGAAGATCAGGCTGAACTCAGTCTGCGGCGTGAACCTGAACGCCTCGAACCTGTACAAGGCGGGGAACGACACGTATTTCTGTCATGTGGGCGATGCGATCAATATGGACTGGCTTGCCGCCTTGCGCATGAAGGCCGCGCTCCACGGGGCGAGGATCGGGCTTGTCGGGTCGCGCGCGCACGGATTCTTCAACCTTGCGCCCGACGAGCTGCGCGTGTTCAGTGAAGCCGGCGCCCTGATCGACTACTATTCCCCGACCGAACTGTGGAACGCCGTCCCCGACCGGGGGCTTGCCGCCCAGATGGACGAAGCGGTCGGATCAGAATTCGACTGTTCCGGCGTCACCGCCGAACAGCGGGGAAAGGTTGCGAACCTCGCGGCAGTGCTCAAGGAATTCTGCGACAATAACCGCCTGTCCGCCCTCGCCGTCCGCTGCTGGCCGGAATTCGCCGCACAGTACGGGATCGCTCCCTGCGCCGCCATGTCCCTCCTGCAATCCAGGGATTACCTCCTCGCCTGCGAGGGGGACGCCGAGGGCGCGCTGTCCATGCTCGCCTGCAGGGCGGCGGGCGCGGGGACGCCGTTCCTGGCAGACCTGTCGCAGGTCAACCTTGATGAAGATTTTGCGCTCATGTGGCATTGCGGCGTCGCACCGGTAAATCTCCGGGACGGGATATGCGCGTGCTCCCTGGACACCTATTTCGCGGGCGGGAAGGGCGTGACCGCCGACTTTGCCATGAAGGCGGGAGAGGTGAGCGTCCTGCGCATAGATTCCGCGCGCGGAAAGACCAGGCTCTTCATCGCCCATGGAAATGCCGAACACATCGGCAAGGAGCTCAAGGGCACCTATGCGAAGGTGAGGTTCGACAGGCCGCTGCGCCGGCTCCTGGAAACGGTCGTGTACAACGGCGTTGCGCACCATGTAGCGATGGTCTACGCGAATCACCTGGAGGCTTACCGGATATTCGCCAGGATTATGAAATGGCAGGTCATAGAATGACGGTGTATTGCCGGGGAAATTGAAATGGCGGGAGCGATTCCGGATTCGCGCCGGAAAATGACCCTATGGAACATGGTCGCGTACGGTTCCATAGATTTTTACGGGGGCGGAGCCTTTTTCGTCATAGGCTCGCTGTATGTCGTCTACCTGACAATCGTCGTCGGCATTTCACCCTTGCAGGCCGGAACGATTATTCTTGCCGGAAAGGTATGGTCGGCCTTCGCAAACCCGATCATGGGGTATCTGAGCGACCACACGCGCTCCCGGTTCGGGCGGAGGAGGGTGTTCTTTTTGTTCGGGCTCGTTCCCATTTTTGGAATGCTCTGGCTGCCCGTTCAATTCGCGGATCCCTCGGCCACCTATGCCTATCATTTTGCGGTGTACCTGC
Source organism: uncultured Spirochaetota bacterium (assembly GCA_937864375.1). GTDB lineage: Bacteria > Spirochaetota > UBA4802 > UBA4802 > UBA5368 > FW300-bin19. Next base: position 1,335 of record CALMJO010000601.1, on the reverse strand, counting down.
TCTACAACACCCTTTTCGCGGTAACGAAAATTCCCTACAACAGCATCCTCACCGAGATGACCCCGGACTACGCCGAGCGCTCAAAGGCAATGGGAGTGCGCATGATCTTTTCCCAGGGAGGATCGTTCATAGGGGCATTCCTGCCGCTCACCATCATCACCCTGTTTGCAAGCCAGGAGCAGGGATACTTCGTGTTCGGCATGGTATTCGGGGTGCTGTACGCGATCCCGTGGATATTCGGGTTCTTCGGAACATGGGAAAACAACATGGTCGTCGAAAAGAGCGGGAGCTTTCTTGCCGGGATCATCGACATATTCAGGAGCTTCTGGTCGACCATGCGCAATCGAAGCTTCATGGTCCACATGGGAATGTACCTGCTGGCGTTCCTGAACCTGGATATTTTCAACGGCATTTTCATTTTCTTCGCGGTCTATTCGCTGGGCAACGACCTGCACGCCGCCCGCAACGTCCTTACCATAATCCAGGCAAGCCAGTTCCTCGCCATACCGCTCGTGACCGTCGCCTGCTACCGGCTGGGTAACGCCTTCGTCTACAGGCTGAGCCTCCTGGTATGGGCCGCGGGCATTGTCGCCCTGTCGCTCCAGCCGCCGGGAGCGGCGGAGTATTGCCTGATACCGTTCTGCGTGATCACCGGCATGGGCCTTTCCGGCGCGGTGATGATACCGTGGAACAACCAGACGTTCATGGCCGACGTGGACGAGCTCATCACCACGAAGCGGCGCGAAGGCATCTATGCGGGATTCATGCAGTTTATCCGCCAGATCGCGATAGGGCTGGGACTGTTCATGACGAATGCCATTCTGCAGTATTTTGGGTTCGTAAAGGGGAGCACCGAACAGCCGTCTTCGTTCGGCGCCGGGGTCCGCAGTTACCTGATGATCGCGCCCATAATCATCCTGGGCCTGGGAATCCTCGTTTCTTTCATGTTCAAGCTGGATCCCGCAAGCCATAGAACCATGCTGGATGAAATTGAAAGGCTGAAATCCGGCGGGGATAAAAAGTCGGTTCCGCCCAAAACAAGAGAAGTCTGTGAAAAGCTTACGGGACTTTCCTATGAAAAACTCTGGGATCCCGGGATGGTCGATTGATACGGCCGGAGTGATGGAAGGCAATCATGTATACCTTGACCGCAACCGATGACGGATTTACCCTGGCGCTGGACGGCAAAATTCTCATCGAGCATTCAACCGAGTATCCGTGCCTGTTCATCGGCAGCGGCAGTGCCGATATTAAGATGTTCCGGGGAAATTTTTCCATCAAGGACGGTATTCGCGAACGTATTGCATTGACCGATTGCTCCATAAAACAGGAGTC
>CALMJO010000600.1 GCA_937864375.1 uncultured Spirochaetota bacterium | reverse complement strand
CCCGGTGATGGGATACTTGATGTAATAGAGCCTGCCCGGTAGGTCCTTGTACTCTGTCTCGATGTCGCTGAGTGCGGTCTCGCAGCGCGGGCACCAGTTGATGATCTTGTAGCCCTGGTAGATGAGCCCTTCTTTATAAAGCGTCACGAAGACGGTGCGCACGGCGCGCGAGAGGCCCTCGTCCAGCGTGAAGCGCTCGCGCGGCCAGTCGAGTGAGCAGCCCAGCCCCCTGAGCTGGTTCTCGATCTGCCCCCCGTAATGCGCCTTCCACTCCCACACCCTCTCCACGAACTTCTCGCGCCCAAGGTCGTTTTTGTCCGTCCCCTCCTGACGCAGGAGCCGTTCGACCACGTTCTGCGTGGCGATGCCCGCGTGGTCCATGCCCGGCATCCACATGGCCGACATGCCCTGCATGCGCTTCCAGCGCGTGAGGATGTCCTGAAGGGTGTTGTTGAGCGCGTGGCCCATGTGCAGGCTGCCGGTGACGTTGGGAGGCGGGATCACGATCGAGTACGGCGGCCTGCCGTCGTTCTCGCGCGCGTGGAAACGGTTTTCCTCCTCCCAGGTGCGGTACCACTTTTTCTCGACATCGACGGGGTTGTAGGAAGAGGGAAGTTCCATGGCTCAGATCCTTGCACGGGTATTGCGGCGGGGCGTGCCCCGCGGCGCTGTAATCATTCGAGGGCGCCGGGGGCGTGTCAAACAGTTTTTGAGGGGGGGCCGACGGACTCCCGGGGACTGAAGGGAATGCATTTCGAGCATGCGCATGTGTAAAAGTGGGGGAGATGGGGATGGAAGAGATGAAGGAGATAAAGAAATGGCAGGGCAAATGGACCGAGGATGACGGTTGAGCATTCATATCATCCCGTCTCGACCCCTCGGTCGAATGGCGCTCAAGGAATGATGTCCATCGGGATTGTGTGCATTGTCACGGATTAAGCCTACTGCACGTACATCGTATCCAGGGAGGCGTTGACGATCTGCTTGAAGTCGCCGTCCTTGTAAATCCAGACACCCTGTTCCGTGCCGCCCGATAGGCGAATGGCGATTCCCTCCCTGTCAAAAGGCAGCACTTCCCCCGAAGAAGCGCCAATGAAGGTGCGGATAGTCGCCGACAACAATCCGGTCTCCTCGTCGAATTTCGTAAGGTGCCCATCGGCACTCGTGTAAAGGGAGTATATCCCCGATTCGGTAACGGCAATCGATGAGGCGCTTACGGCTGAGTATTCCTGTACCATCCCGGGATTTGACAGGCTCATCCTGTATATGACTCCCATTGCATTCAACATGTAGATATAATCGCCTTTTTTGCCTGCTGATTGAATTGTACCCGGCAGCACGTTCATGGTGTAGGTGCCCAGCTCGGAAACACCGCCGCCGCTCACGCTGAATATCTTGATGTATTCGAACGTCACATCATCAAATAGCGCCACGAGGTATACCTTTCCGCTCCCAGCCGCCTTGAACATGAAAAGTGGATAGTAGGAACCAAGGAGTGAGCTTATTTCCTTTTTTTCCTCAAATGCATCCAGCTTTGTGAAGCTGTCCCGGTAGAGCCGGCATAAATAATATATTGCAGTCCAGTCTCCAAGGACGAGCACCTCTCCGTCGCTATCGACCATGTTAAATATGGAATTCGGCTGTATTCCTGGAAGCGAATTCCATGTGGAAGAAAGTGAGCCAGTCGGGGAATAAATGGGTGTCCCTGCGCTTGCGAATACCGCCCCGCCGCCCGCCGCCATAACGGAAAAAGAAATGCTCGTCATGGTATCATACTGCTGGTAGTATCCTGGGCGGGCGATGTACAGCTTCGTGGACATTCCATCATACCCAAGGGCATATACCCGGTCTACACCGTATTTCGCGAGCTCGAACAGGTCGCTTCTCTCGCATCCCGCGAGGCATGCAAACAGGAGAAGCGGGAAGATCAGGATTCCAATAGTTTTCATTTACGTGTTCCCGGGTGCTGGTGTATGTTAATATGATATCACGGAAAGGGGGAATCAAATAAAATAATTGTCATGGAAAAATTTGGGTGTATGCGTGATTTCCGTTTTGCCCGGCAAACTGCACAAACTACAGCCAAGCGTATAGTTGAAACTCACTGCAGGCATAGTTATGCCCTGGGGTACAGTCGGTCCCCGACGTCAGAGGCGGGATGAAGGCGCGCAAGCGCTTGCGCGCCTTCATCCCGCCTCATTGTTGCGTCAATACCTCGTGCGGGTTGAGGAAAAACATCTTCAGCCAGCCGCTGTTGTTCTTCTCGAACAGCCGGAAGTCGGGAAGCGGGCTGAATATCGTGTAGTGCAGGTGAGGACAGTCCGAGGTGCCGGTGTTTCCCACCGCGCCGATTTCGGTTCCCCGTAAGACTAACGGGAAAACGAACCTGTTCATCCGGCTCATGTGACCGTACAGGTGGAATCGGAGCCCGGGGCTCAGGATGATCATCGCCTTGCCGTATTTACCCAGGTCCCCGGAATACAATATGATGCCGTGAGTCGATGCGAGAATGGGCGTGCCATACTTCTTGATGATGTCGATCCCCTTGTGCTTTTCCCCGTTGGTAAGCCACGGGCAATCCCAGAACAGGTAGGGATTCCAGTCATAGGGCTGGGCCCCCATGACCGGGATGATCGTTTTCTCCGGACATGCGTAGAGCCATTGCAGGCACAGGACGAGCAGCAGGGCATTGAACGCGTTCCTGGTGCCCGCTGGCGTGAGGTACCTTGACTGGCGAATCGCCTGGATTAGTTCCCTTGCCATGGTGACGTCGGATTACTTTCCTGCAGCGGCGGTTTTCCGGATTGAAGCCTGTGAAAACATGGACCGCACGCACATCAAACAGGACAGGAGCCGGATAGTACGAGGTCCGGGAATTGGCAAGCATTTTAATGCCGGATCGAACCGGCGGGCGGTCGATCCGGCATTCCACCGGGACCGGTCCATCGGAGGATGCTTCCCCCTGCTGTTTTCCGGGTTGAAGGTGCTGGTTTTCCCCAGTATATTTCCCAGCAAAGCGCGCTCCCGTCCATCCGCCGGCCGAGCGCCCACTCGCTGGAGGCATAGTTATGCCTTTCATTATTACCATCAGCCAATAATTCCGGAAGGTATTCCTTCACCGCGATCGCGACCAGGTGGGAAATCGAGAACCTGGAAAACCTCTTCAAGTCATTAAAAAACTCGTTCTGTTGCGCCTGAAAAACAACCGGGAAACACTTCCATCTGCCTTTGGGGTCACGCCGCTGATACCTGGTCAGCGTGAAACTTCCCTGGTGGCGATCGATGTCGCGCATGATGCGCATGAGCAGCCGTACCACGAGCGTGCGCTGCGGAATGCCAAGGAGATTGGACCCAGCGGCAATTTTTGATAAAACGCTCAGGTGGACATTGATGGTGGTTCTCAGCATCGTTTTCTCCTGTGAAATCTTGTAACGTGCATTCCTCCTACGAGCGAGACCGTTAAAATCCGAATGGAATTCCATGGTACCGCATTTTTTTCTTGATTGATGCCGTGTAAGGGCTACTGATCGTATACGCTGGTACACGGCACGGTTGCATCACCGCATGCGGAGCAGGGACGGTAAAATCGAAGTCATCAGGCAAGCCGCCATGAGAATTTTGCACTTGGTACGGGAAACAGTATGCGCGCGCGTCGATGTTGCGCTTCGGGTCGCCGTCGTTATCATGGCAACGGTCCTTGCGGCAGTCCTGCCCGCGGGCGTATCCGCGTACGAGCCCGAGCCCGGCCAATGGTATCTCGATTCGCATCGGGGTGTCGTGCTTCGTTTCCCGCTCGCCGACATCCCCTTCAACTATGCCGACGGCTATTCCTTCCCCTCCATGAACCAGTCCCTTTACCTCGCCAAGGACAGCGCGCAGGCGGCGCATTCCGCTGTCTCGTATTTCCTCCGCCCCGAGGGAAAATGGTTCGAGTTCTTCGGGCTCGTTGCGTTCGACATCGTGTTCACCTACCTACCCGGCGGAAGCGCGTGGTTGCATGAAGAGTGGCATCGCGCGGTGATGACGAACCGGCGTGTTGCCAGTTTCGACGACGTCTACAGGTTTGACCTCTTCGCCGAGTCCATCGCGGTGAGCCACGTGAAGGACTCCGATCTCGCGCGCCTCAAGAAAGAGCACCCCGCGGACTTCGTACGCCTGTCCGCCGCCGGCAACGAGGCGGAGATCGAGCTCATCACGCTCATGAGGCGCGACAGCTTCTTCGAGCGGAGGACGCTCCGTCTCGACAGCTTTTACTGGTGGCTGAACCTCATCAACTGCTGGTATTACGTGTACACCTGCGGGACGCGCGATGCCGACACCTTTACGGACAAGATGAACCGCCAGGACGGCACAAGCGTCTCGAGGCGCGATTTCACCGGGCTCGACTTCACCGCGTGGGTCTACGATCTCTTCCGCCCGAACGAGGCATATGCCGCGCGCGGCATGCATCCCTCCGGCGTCGGTATCGACCTGTCTCTTATACACATCTGACGCTGCCGACGAATAGAGAGGTGTAG
>CALMJO010000599.1 GCA_937864375.1 uncultured Spirochaetota bacterium | reverse complement strand
CAGCGGGGGAGCGCCCATGTTGAAGATGCCGTCGAGCCGCTGGAGGGCGTCCACGATGAACGGCACGGGCTCGGTGAAGAGCCTCGCATGGCGGAGCGCTATGACAAGGAGCGACCAGTGGAAGGCCAGGGACCACAGCCAGAGCCACTTGCTCGAGCCAAGGAATATGGTCGCGCCGCTCCGGCCGGCCTGCGTATTGCGGAAAAGGGAGCGGAACATGAGCGCCTCGAGGAGCATGCGAAGCGCGACGAACAGGGAATTGTGCGGGTTTTCGAGCGGCTCATGCCTGATCCACGGGAGGGAGCGCTGCTGACCGCTCGTCACCGTTATGCGGAAGGGCACGGGCGTCCCGGCCCACCGCGCGATCCGGAAGATCATTCCGAACAGGAACAGGAAGAACCCCGCATACGGAAGCACGATCCCCGCGGCGAAGCCGAGCCCCAGGTACGCGGCCAGCCACGCAAGGAGCGCGATCGCGGACACCGCGGCTATCGCTAAAACCGTCATCGGCCCGCCTCCCCCGCAGGCGAAGGATGCCGGTGGGCATGTTTCAAGGCGCGAACGGCGCAGCGCCGCTTCTCCGCGCTCCCCAGGTCCGCGAGCATGAGCCGGTATTCCTGGAACATGCACGCGGCGGCGGTGATCATCTCGTCAAGCGCGTGTCCCGCGTGGTGCGCCGCCTCGATCATGCCGGGCTTCCCGCCTCCGGAGGCCAGGTCGCGGACCAGTGATTTCAGGTGTTCAAGAAACATGACGGCTTCCCGGGCGGAACCGGCCTCCAGCGCCTTCAGCTTCATGTACTGCCGGAGCGCACTTCCGAGCGCTTCGTGGTCCCGGCCTCCCTGGAGCCGTTCGAGCACGGAATCGGCCACCGCGCGGACGATGGCGCCCCGCGGGTTGAGAAATCGCTCGCTTTCGAGGTCGATCCTGCCGCGCGGGACCGGTACCGGGGCGGGGTCGATCATCGCCCGCCATGGCGCCGCTGCGCTATGGCACAGTTCCCGAATGCATTCGGCCGTGTTGTGGTGCTCTTCCGTCATGATTGGTAACAGTTATAGCGCATATTTCCGGTGTCAATTAAAAAATGAATACCATTCATTTTTTAATTGACATTCATTTTACCGAATCCATACTTACCGCAATAATGAAAATGGAGGGTGCCAATGTCTTCAACCCCATTGTTGGACGATCTTGAAAACGGCAGATGGCCCAGTTTCGTAAAGGAGATCAAGCGGGCGGCAAAGAACAATCCCGCGGCAAAGGACCTGCTCGGAATCGTCGAGCTTTCCTATAAAGAAAAGGTGACCCACTGGAAACACGGCGGCATCGTGGGCGTCGTGGGCTACGGCGGAGGCGTCATTGGACGCTATTCGGACGTGCCCAAGATGTTTCCCGCCGCGGAGCAGTTCCACACCGTGCGGGTGAACCATCCCTCGGGCTGGTTCTACGACACCAAGTCGCTCAGGAAGATCTGCGACATCTGGGAAAAGCAGGGAAGCGGCATAACGAACTTCCACGGCTCCACGGGCGACATCATCCTGCTGGGAACCAGGACCGAAAACGTGCAGCCCTGCTTCAACGAGCTCTCCGACGCGGGGTTCGACCTTGGCGGCTCCGGGTCCTGCCTGCGCACGCCGGCGGGCTGCATCGGCCCCGCGCGCTGCGAATGGGCCTGCTTCGACACGCTCGATTTCGTGAACGACGTCACGCAGTCGTTCCAGGACGAGCTGCACCGGCCCCGCTGGCCGTACAAGTTCAAGATCAAGGCCTCGGGCTGCCCCAACGACTGCGTGGCCGCGATCGCCCGTTCCGACTTCACCCTCATAGGCACCTGGCGCGACAGCCTCGTCATCGACAACGAGGAGATCAAAAAGTACGTGGCAAAGGGCGTGAACATGCGCGAAGACATCGTCGACCGCTGCCCCGGCAGCTCGCTCTCGTACGACGAAAAGACGCAGACCCTCACCGTGAGGCCCGACGAGTGCGTGCGGTGCATGCACTGCATCAACAAGCTCACGAAGGCCATCAAGATCGGGTCAAAGCGGGGAGCCACCATCCTCATAGGCGGCAAGGCCCCCATCCTCAGGGGCGCGTTCCTGTCGTGGGTGCTGGTTCCCTTCATGGAGCTCAAGCCCCCCTACACCGAGATCAAGGACCTGCTCGCGAAGATCTGGGACTGGTGGGACGAGCACGGGAGGAACCGCGAGCGCATCGCCGAAACGATCGCGCGCACGGGTCTCAAGGAGTTCCTCAAGGCGATGGGCATCAAGCCCGTCCCGCAGATGGTCAAGCATCCGCGCTCGAACCCGTTCGTATTCTACAACCGATAATTCCCAGGAGGATATTTATGGCACGAACCGATATAGGCCCACCCGATTTCCGCACCATGCTCCCGGAGGCGATCAAGGCGAACTACGGGAACTGGCAGTACCACGAGATCCTCAATCCGGGCGTTATGCGCCATACGGCGAAGGGCGGCGCCCAGCTCTACACCGTGCGGGTGGGCTCGCCCCGGCTCATAAGCGTCGATTTCGTCCGCGACCTGTGCGAGATAGCCGACGCCTGGTGCGACGGGTTTCTCCGGTTCACCAGCCGCGCGAACGTGGAATTCATGACCCCCAAGAAGGAGAACGTGGACGGCATCATCGCGGCCGCGAAGAAGCTGGGACTTCCCGTGGGCGGGGTGGGCGACTGCATCTCCAACATCGTGCACACGCAGGGGTGGGTCCACTGCCACAGCGCCGCGACCGACGCCTCGGGCCTGGTCAAGGCGATCATGGACGACCTGTACGACTACTTCACGGAGTTCAGGCTCTCGTCCAAGATACGCATCGCCGTGGCCTGCTGCATCAACATGTGCGGCGCCGTGCACTGCTCGGACCTCGCGGTGGTGGGCGTGCACACCAAGCCGCCCAAGGTGGACAACAGCCGCGTTCCCTCGGTGTGCGAAATTCCCTCCACGATCAGGTCCTGTCCCACGGGGGCCATCCGCAAGAACCCCGACGGCGAGGGCGTGGTCGTGAACCGCGAGCGCTGCATGTACTGCGGGAACTGCTACACCGTGTGCCCCGCCATGCCGCTGTCGGACGCCGAGGGCGACGGGCTCGCCATCTTCGTGGGCGGCAAGGTTTCCAACGCGCGCAAGTCGCCCATGTTCTCGAGGCTCGCGGTGAGCTACCTGCCCAACAACCCGCCGCGCTGGCCCGAGGTGACGAGCACCCTCCGGCACATCATCGAGGTCTTCATGACGCACTCGCGCAAGTACGAGCGCATGGGAGAATGGATCGAGCGCATAGGGTGGGAGCGGTTCTTCACGCTCACGGGAATCGAATTCACCGACGACCACGTGGACGATTTCACCATGGCCACCGAATCCTACAGGTCGTCGATGCAGTTTCGCTGGTAGGACTTTTACCTCGTCTAAGGGCACGGGGATGAAAGTCCCCGTGCCTTTTTTCATGGCTTCGCAAGCCCGCCGTAGAGACCGGGACGCCTTCCCTTCAGGAAGAATCCCTGCTCCGAGGAGCGAATTTTATCCAGGAGCTCGCGGCTCACCTCCGCGGAGGCGGCGCTCTCGTCTTCGCCCTGCGACTCGGCGACGAGCCGCCCCTTGGGATCGAGGATGAGGTTGAGTCCCCGGAAAACCATGCCATGCTCGTTGGTCCCCGACTGGTTGCACGACGCCACGTAGAGCGCGTTGTCGTAGGCCCGGGCGGGAAGGTAGCGCATCCATCGATCGCGCTTCTCCACGGCCGATTCCGGCGGCGGCGAGGCGTGCGGGTAGAACAGGATGTGGGCGCCGGCGAGCGCGTAGATCGTTGCGAGCTCGGGAAAGTGCGCGTCGTAGCACAGGCCGATTCCGAACGAAAAGCCGTTCCATG
>CALMJO010000598.1 GCA_937864375.1 uncultured Spirochaetota bacterium | reverse complement strand
TGATCGCGAAGATCGAGGGGCGGAACCCCGCCTACTCGGTGAAGTGCCGCATCGGCGCGGCGATGATCTGGGCGGCCGAGCGCGAGGGGATACTGAGGCCCGGCAACGGGAGCGTGACGATCATCGAGCCCACGAGTGGGAACACGGGCATCGCCCTCGCCTACGTCGCGGCGGCGCGCAGCTACCCGCTCGTCCTCACCATGCCGGAGACCATGTCCCTCGAGCGCAGGCGCATGCTCAAGGCGTTTGGCGCGCAGATCATCCTCACCGAGGGAGCGAAGGGCATGCCCGGCGCGATCGCGAAGGCCGAGGAGATCATTGCGGGAGACCCCGGGAAATACTACATGCCGCAGCAGTTCAAGAACCCGGCGAACCCCGAGATCCACTTCAAGACCACCGGGCCCGAGATCTGGGAGGACACTGACGGCGCCGTGGACATCTTCGTCGCGGGAGTGGGCACGGGAGGCACGATCACGGGCGTGAGCCGCTACCTCAAGAGGTCCAGGATGAAGGACGTCTGGTCCGTGGCGGTGGAGCCGGCGAATTCCCCGATCCTCACGCAGATCCGCAGCGGCCAGGAGCTCAAGCCCGGGCCGCACAAGATCCAGGGATTGGGCGCGGGATTCAAGCCGCAGGTGCTGGATCTGAGCCTGGTGGACGAGATCGCGACCGTGACGAACGAGGAATCGATCGAGATGGCGAGGCGCCTCCACAGGGAAGAGGGAATCACCGCGGGCATCTCGAGCGGCGCGGCGATGTCGGCCGCGATCGCGCAGGCGGGACGTCCCGAAAACAGGGGGAAGATGATAGTCGTGATCCTCCCGGACGCGGGCGAGCGCTATTTGTCCAGCGCGCTCTTCGAGGGCATTGACGCCTGAGCCGAAAATTCATGGACATTCCCGGCGCCTTCATTCATGCTGGGCGGCGCGGTGCGCTGCGGCGTGAGCGTACACATCCAATGAACGGGGTCGGGGATGAGCGACTGGAAAGAGAAGGCGCGGGCAACGGCCCGCGGCATACGCAGGCGGGTACTGGAGCATACCATCAATAACGACGGCGGCTACATGAGCCAGGCCTGCTCGAGCGCCGAGATCCTGGCGACCATGTTCGTGAAGATCATGCCCATCGATGAAACTGCCGAACCGCTCGCGCCTCTGTCCTTTGCCGGCGTACCCTCCGGCAAAAACCGGAACGCATACACGGGCGCGCGCTTCAACGGCCCGCGCCGTCCGGACGCCGGCCGCTTCTACCTCTCTCCCGCGCACTACGCGCTCGCCCATTACGCGGCGCTCATAGAGACCGGACGCATGGCACGGGAGGGGCTCGATCACTTCAACCGCGACGGCTCGAGCGTGGAGATGATCGGCGCCGAGCACAGCCCCGGCGGCGAGGTGATGACCGGGTCGCTGGGACAGGGGATAAGCCAGGCCGCGGGGATCGCCTGGGCACGGAGGCGCAAGGGCGAGCGGGGACGCACCTGGATCTTCATGTCCGACGGCGAGTTCCAGATAGGGCAGACCTGGGAGGCCCTCCAGTGCATCGCGAACTTTAAACTGGATACCATAGGCATCTACATTGACGTGAACGGCCAGCAGTGCGACGGCACCGTGCCCAGCGTCATGAACATTGAGCCCCTGGACAGGCGGCTGGAAGCTTTTGGCGCGCGCGTCGTCGTGGTGGACGGCCACGACGTGGATGCGCTCGCCGCTCCCGCCCAGGACCCGCCGGACGGAAGGCCGCTCGCCGTGATCGCGAAGACCGACCCGTGCCGCGGGCTGGACCTCATGCGGAAAAACGCGCCGCGCCTTCACTACCTGCGCTTCAAGAGCGCCGGCGAAAAGGAAGCCTACCGCGCCGTGGTCGATTCCTGGACGAAGGAGGTACGTTAGCCATGGAGCTCCTTTCACGCGTCCACGCGAATAATCTTGTCCGATGGGCTGCCGACAAGCCCGCCGTCCTCGTGCTCTCCGCCGACCTCACGGGCTCCTGCGAGGCGGACCTCTTTCGCGACACCTACCCCGACCGCTTCCTCTCCCTGGGAATCGCCGAGCAGAACATGCATTCGTTTGCCGGGGGACTCGCGCGCGAGGGATTCTTCCCGTTCATTCACACCTTCGCGGTGTTCATCTACCGGCGCTCGTACGACCAGATCGCTATGTCCATCGCCTATCCGAACCTCCCGGTGCGCATGTTCGGGTTCCTGCCGGGCGTGACCACGCCCGGGGGCGCAACGCACCAGGCGATCGAGGACGCCGCGGTCATGCGCGCGCTTCCCAACATGACGGTGCTCGAGACCGGGGACGCGACGGATGTGGAATCGGTGCTCGACGCGGCGCACGGCGTGGACGGGCCGGTGTACGTGCGCATGATCCGCGGAGAGATCCCGCGCCTCTTCGACCCGGCCGACGCGATGAGGGTGGGGAAGGCCCGGCAGCTTCGCGCGGGGACGGACATCGTGCTCGTGACGAGCGGCATCTGCACCGAGTCGGCCATGCGCGTGACGGCGGTGCTGGAGAAGCGGGGGATGTCGGTGGGCCACTTC
>CALMJO010000597.1 GCA_937864375.1 uncultured Spirochaetota bacterium | reverse complement strand
TTGCAGGGTTTATTTGAAAACAGGTATTTTATGCCTGCAGGTGCTGAATAGTTACGAAAATTGAACAATTGAATTGTCAAGAGATAAAACGAACGATCGTTCGGCTTTTTCGCCATGCGAAACCGCGAACGGCTCCGCATGGCGACGTGAGGTCTTATTTCTTTTTGCCGGTGCGCGCGTCGAGCCACGCGAGCAGGTCTGCGGCTACCTCGTCCCGGTTGGTCTCATTGAAGATTTCATGCCGGGCCCCCGGGTAAATCTTTATCCCCAGGTCCTGTATGCCAAGGCCGGCGTACTGCTTGTACAGCACCTGCGCGCCCTTGCTGAAACTGTTGGAGGGGTCGAGCGCTCCGGTCATGATATAAATTGGAAGCGAACGCGGTATATTTTTCTGGAGATCGGCGCGCGCTATCTTTTTTACGCCGTATATGAGCTCCACGGCCATCCCCGTGGTGGACATGAACCCGCAGTAGGGATCCTTCACGTACTTGTCGACCTCGGCCCTGTCCCTGCTCAGCCATTCGAACTTCGTGGGCGCGGGCTCGTAGGGCTTGTTGTAGGAGCCGAAGGTGAGCTTGTCCAGGAGCTCGCTCTGCACCTCCGCGCCGAGCTTCTTGAGCTGCATCTTCGCGATAATTCCCCCGGCGAACACCGTCAGGAAGGGCTGCGCCCCGTTGGTCCCCGACAGCACCACGCCCTTGAATTCACTGCCCCACTGCTCGATGTAATCCTGCGCGAGAAGCGATCCCCATGAATGCGCGACGAAGAAGACCGGGAGTTTCTTGTTTTCCTTCTTTATGATGTCCGTGAGCGCCTTGAGCGAGCGCACGGTCCCGTCCCAGCCGCCCGGTCCGAGAATACCCAGCCTCTTAACGTCGCCCGCGGTCTTCCCGTGCCCCCTGTGATCGTCGGCATAGCAGACGTATCCCGCTTTCGTGAGCGCCTCCGCAAGACGCTCGTACCGCGCGGCGTGTTCCGCGAGCCCGTGGGAGATCTGGACGGCGGCCTTCGCCTTTCCTTTTGGGGCCCACTTGTAAACGAATATTGAAACACCGTCCGCGTCTTTATAGGTAAAGGTTGAACGTTTCATGAGAAAGCCTCCTGGGAGATAGTGCTGCAAGTCTTTGCAGGGGTAATCTCGTCTATGCTAACCCGGCGTTTTTACGGGGTCAATGATTTTTCGCGCCCTGCACGCCCGCGTAGGGTGCGATCAGGAGATTTGACCTGAATGGAGTTCCGATTATCAGCGGTTCGTGGAAAATCGGCTTGAATCGGAATCCCTTCGATGACATGATTGTTCAATATACAATGACACGGTCGCCCGCCACGACGCGGGATGCCCCTTTCCAGGAGGTGCTCATGGCCAGCAGGGAACAATTCCAGGGCGTCTATGTGGTGGTTCCCACCCCGCTCCACGACGACGAGCGCATTGATCACGCGGGACTCACTCACCTCGTGAACTTTTATATAGAGTCCGGCTGCCACGGCCTCCTGGTCCTCGGGAGCGGCGGCGAGTTTCCCTATTTTACCTTCGAGGAGCGGGTCCAGGTGGTGAAGACCGCGGCCAGGGCGGCGAAGGGACGCGTTCCGGTGCTCGCGGGCGCCGGTTTCTGCGGACAGCGCGAGGCGCTGGCCTTCACCCGTGAAGCATCCGTCAAGGGAATGGACGGCTTCCTGGTAATCATGCCCACGTATCATCCCGTGAACATCGATGACGCCGTGTCGTATTATGCCGGCATCGCCTCCTCCTCCAAAAAACCGGTTCTGTATTATCATTACCCGCAGATGACGGGGCTCTTTTATTCGCCCGTGGAGCTTGCGCACATACTCACGCTTCCCGGTATCGCGGGGATGAAGGAAAGCTCACTCTCCCTTGGCGAGATGAAGGCGCACCTTGCTTTAATGAAAGGGAAGGACTTCGCGCTTTTCGCAGGGAACAGCTTTTCGCTGTTGAAAACGCTCGAGATGGGAGGGTGCGGCGCCATCTGCCAGATCCCGTCCTTCGCGCCGGGACTGGCTTCCGGATGCTACGAGGCCTGGAAGTCCGGGGACGCGGAGCGCGCCTCACGGCTGCAGCAAAAAATCCTGGACCTCCTGCCCTTCCTCAACACCTTCGACATGGCGCCCGGCGTCCAGAAGCTCGCCTACAGGCTCATCAGCCGCGCGCCGTTCTCGCTCAGGAATAAAAACCGCTCACGCCACGCGGTCATAAAGGAGACGCTCCGTCAGATGGGGCACCCGGTGACTGCACGTGTGAGGAACCCCCTGCCCCAGATCAGCGGCAGCGGCCGGGAGGCCATTTCCGCGATGATATCCGCGCACAGGCCGTTATGAGCATTTGAGGCTGCATCACGCTTCCTTCACCTTCGTTTCAACCTCGATACAGGCTCTGTGCGGGCCCGTCCCTCGTCCAGTGCTTGTCCAGCATTCGTCCAGCATTTACTCCGCCAGGGTCATACCGGGTAAACAGGTGCGGAAACGATATATTAGTCCAGGAATGACGACCTCAGCGTAAATCCAACAAACATGGATCGCCCATCAAGATTCCTGGTTTTACCCCACGCGTTGATCTGGTTGTAGCCATATGCAATCTCGACGAAGGCGCCAACGAAAGGTGAAAAACTTACTTCCAACCCCGCTGCGCCCACAAAACCCACCGGGGAACTCGTGTCGATGTCGTTTTTCGTTCTCTCCATCGTTCCGACATTCGTGGTGTAATTCACTTCGCTGCCTGAGATGAGTACGGTATACTGGTACGCTGCGAGAAGATACAATTGGCATTGTATTCCCCAGAAGTAAGCACCTTTGATATACCTGATCCCCGGCCCTATTCCCAGCAATCCCAGCGTGCTGGAATCGTCGTTGGGAGCCGTAGCATCCGCGGGGATGTCCGGATTCAATTCCTTGTACACGGCGATCTTGTCATGGTTCCAGTTTGTCATATGCATGGTCCCGCGTATGAAGAAATCCAGCCCGTTTCCGTCCCGGTTCCTTCCACGCCACAGGAAGGTGTCGAACACCAGGTTGATCATGGGCGAGTCGTAAAGCTCGCTTACCTCCTTGTCCCTGATCGTTGAAAACCCGTATCCCAGCCTGAACAGCGCGCCCCTCGTAATAATATTGTCCTTTCTCCCGGTCACCTCGGGCCTGGTCCTGCCCGGCGCCTCCCGGTCCGCCTCGTGCTGCGCGATCCATGATTCGAACTCCTTGACTTTCTCATCCTTTCCCCCGACAAGGAATTCGCCCAGCGCTTTCGAGGCGCGCTCCATGTTGTCGCGCATCCTGAACTTGAGCGTCTTCACCCTCGCAAGGACGATCGCGCCGCTCGTCCGGTCAAGTATCTTGGCCGTGATATAAAACTTGTCCTCCAAAAAAGACACGTTGCCGTAGATGATATAGTCGGTCTTGATGCTCTCCATGAGTTTCTTGATGCAGCTGTCGTCGTAGCAGGCGTCCAGGCTCATCTTGAGCTCCTCGGACTCGATCACCTGGCGCACCTCGTCGTCGGAGGTTATGGTGTAGGCGCCCGCGGCGATGATCTCTTCGGAAATGTAGTCCTTGATGAGGGTACCGGACGGGTCTGCGGCGGGCAGCCCCTGCACGACGGCGAACGGCTTCAGGTAGATGGTCTTTCGTGCGGCGGCGTTGAGCGGCAGGGCGATCAGGGCAAGCAGGATGAGACAGGCGGGCACCGGGCGGTGCATTCGTGCGTTCATGGTATCCTCCAGCTAGGTCGCGTGGAGCATTCAGAAGATCGATCGGGATATTCGTGGCCTGGCGACCGAAGTTTACATGTCGAGGATCGATTTTGCAACAACAAAATCGGCCCTCCATCCATTTCGCGGCCGGGTGCTATCGCCGCGTCCCGGCCATGGTCATAACGCGCCTGACGATCCTGCGGGCCCGGGATCGCGGCTACAGGTCGAGCGCCGCGCGTGCCGCCGGATAGGTATCTACCATCAGGAATGCGCGGACCTTTCCCTTCAACGGCACGCCATCGAACCCGATGCTCACCCTGGCAACCTTTCCGTCCGGTCCCGCCTCTACCGAGGTCCGCTTGGTATAATAGAGCGGAATCGGCGAGCCCGTCCTTTCGTCGACGAGCAGGATGCCGTAGACGTGCTCGTTTTTCAGTAGCAAGCTCCCTTCAAGCGCTGCGCTTACCCCGTCCGGGAGCACAGTGAACTTAACGCTTCCCACTCCCTCCGGCATGGATGCCGTTCCGCTTCCCCACAGGCCCAGGTTCATCCCGCCGTAGACGGTCATCTTCCCCGTGTCGAACTCCGACATGCCCATGAGCTTGAGCCCCTTCCCGTAGAATTCAATCTCGTCGCAGAGGGCTACCGCGTTGAACGAGGGCCTCGTGATCACCGCGCCTGTTCCAGGATCCACTTTTGCCGCGAGGCGGTAGAGCCCAAAGGGCATGTCCCAGGAACCTATGAAATTGATCTTGAACCCGTCATAATTATGGAAGGTGACGAGGCCGCGATCATATTCGAGGACGAGCGGGTAACGCGCCTCGAGCGACGGATCGACCACCGTCCGTCCCTCCCCGCCCTCGAGCCTTCCGCCTATCACCCAGAGCACGATCCTGTTTCCCTCTCCCTCCACCGCTCCCGCTAGGTAGTGCAGCGAATCGAAGCCGATCTGGTTCCACGAAGGGAGCATGGTGGGGTTTGGCGCGGCAAGCCTGCTGAACTCGAAGCAGGTGGACGCGTCTCCCGGCGCGCGCGGCACCCGGTAGGGCATGCCGTCGCCCCTGCGCGCGGCAACCCTGAATTCGAAGCGCTTCTCGAACGTCATCTCGCCCGAGCCGCCGTAAAACTTGAGCCCGAACCGCGAGAGGTTCGTCATGCAGACTCCCTTAACGGTGACGCCCAGCATGCCGCCCTCGGGCCCCATCCAGGTTTCCGCGGGCGTGATGCTCACGAAGCGCCTGTTCGCCGACACGTTCACGCGCATCTCAGGATTCCCGGCGACCTCCACTCGCAGGGCGTCCCTGTCGAGCGCGGACAGCACGGTGTTGCCGTTCCTGCGCACCATGAGCGTGAAGACCAGGGGCTCGTTCGCATCAATCTGCGCGGGAGGATCGATCATGAGCCCGCCGAATTTTCCCGTGTACACGAGGAAGATGCCGTCATCGGGAAGGTCTCCCCTGGGTCCTCGCGTGCAGCGCCGGTCCCTCTTCCCCTCGTCGGAGAGCGGGTAATCCCAGGGTACGAAGAAGACGCCGCCGTTTTCCCCCGCCACGTACACGCCGTCAAATCCCAGTGCGGGGGACGCGTTCAGGTCGTTCCGTTCGTCCATGATGCAGCGGTATGACCACCGGAGCGTCCCGTCCGGATTTATGCAGAAGAGCCGCCCTTCTCCCGACCCGACATAAATGAGGTCGTTCCCGTCCACCGCGGGCGATGAGCGTATGGGCTCGAGCGTATCGAAGGCCCATTTCTGCTTTCCCGTTGCCGGGTCCAGTCCATACACGCTCCCGTCGGCCGAGGGGACGATGATGGTGCCGTCGGAAAGCTGCGCCGCGCTCGCGTACACGTGGTCGCGCGCTCCGAACTTCCAGAGCTGCTTGCCCGAGTCCTGCGCCAGCGCGCGCACGTACCCGTCAAATCCGCCCAGGACGAGCGCCCCGTTCGCGCGTCCGCTCGTGAGAAGAGCCGATGCAGCGTTTGAGCCCAGTCCGCCCGCCGTCCACACCTGCTTCCCGGTTGCGGCGTCGTAGCAGTACACATTTTTAATCGCCATGAAGCAGGTGCCAAAGAAGATACGCCCGGTCCCGGTATTCACCGCCGGGAGCGACCAGATCATCTCGTTGGCGGGAAAGACCGCCTTCCTCGCGCCGTCGTCGCGCCCGAGCGCGTAGACCAGGTAATTGTCGTTAGGCGCGATTATCGTGCCGTCCGCGAGCATGCCCACGTTGCCCTCGAACCAGTTGACGTTATAGGTCTTTATGCCGAACTCCTTCCCGACCTCCTCCACCGAGTGGGCCTTCGACTTCCACACGATCCTCCCGTCGCGCCGGTCCGCGCAGTACACGAAGCCGTCGCCCGAGCCAAAGTATACCCTTCCACGGTCGTCCAGCAGCGCCGAGGAATCAATTATTTCCCCGGTCTGGATGAACCACTTTACCGTTCCGTCCCTTCGTATTGCATAAAAACGCTGGTCCGCCGAGCCCACGTAGACGGTGCCCTCTCCGTCTACAACCGGGGAGCTGAATATGCCCTTGCCCGTCCTGTATTCCCACGGGCGCCCGCCGCCCGGGCGCGGCATAACCGGGCTCCTGCCATTCTGAAGCTCGTTGGCGCGGAATTTAGGCCAGGGGCTCATTGGATCGAGGGGCACGCCGTACTTGAAGCCATCGGCTGGTTTCGCGAAAGTCGTCGGTGAGGTGTCATACGTGCCGAGCGGTATCTGGGTTATGACATACCATGCGCATGCGGCTATTATGGCCAGGTACAGCAGGTGGCGCTTCCTGAAGCTGTAGCCTTTTATCAATCCGACCAGCGAATCCTTGCCTGGTTTCATGTTCATGGCTCCTCCCCGCCTATAAATGAATATATATTCATTTACTAAATGGCCCGGTAATTGTCAACATAAAATTGAGGGATTTCCCATTGCTTTCATTTCATCGCGCACTTTGACGAAAATTTACTTGTAATTCGCGTTAACTTAAAGTAAGCATTATCGAAGTTGCATGTCCCGGGAGGGGAAGCATGAAGCAATCCAGGAAGGGCGCCCCGGCCAGTAAGGCAGCCAAAAC
>CALMJO010000596.1 GCA_937864375.1 uncultured Spirochaetota bacterium | reverse complement strand
CGGGCGGTGGGAGCCCGTGTTACTCAAAATGGTTTCCCGCGTAATGGCCGCGCAGATCGAGTGCGCCGGCACCAGGTTCACGCTCTCGTCGTTGCCCATGAAGGACCGGATCGCGGAGCTCGAGTTTCTCTTCCCGCTGGGAGCAATAACACCCGGTGGGTTGTCGGAGGCCCTCGTCGGAAGCGGGATCGGGAACGAAGGGGTGAAGGCATTGCTGGACGAACCCATGCTCGAGTTCGAGGCGCATCACGGTTTCCTCCGCGGTTTCATAGACCTCGTGTTCCGGACGGGCGGGCGTTATTACCTGCTCGACTGGAAGTCTAACTACCTGGGCGATTCCCCCGGCGACTACGCGCGCGCCCCCATGGAGCGCGAAATGCGCAGGCACCGTTACGATCTTCAATACATGCTCTACACGGTGGCCCTCCACCGATTCCTGTCCCGCGGCGTTGGGGGCTACTGTTACGAGGATCATTTTGGCGGCGTGGTATACATGTTCCTGCGCGGCATAGACGAAAACGCGGCGCCGGGATGCGGCATTTACGGAATACGACCCGGCCTGGAGGCCGTACGAAGATTCGAGTCGTACCTGTGCGGGGAGGGGTGAGGCTGATGGCCGTTATGAGCATGCAGCATGCGCGCGCGCTCGGGAGGGGGGCCGACTTCAGCCCGCTTGACAGGCGTTTCGCCGAATTCATAGCGGTTCGGGACGGCGAGGAAAACCCGTACCTCTATCTTACGGCGCTCGCAGCAAGTCGCGCGACGGCCGGGGGCAGCATTTGCGCCCACCTCCCGGCGCTCGCGGGAAAGCCGGCAGGCACCGACGGGGACGGGACTTCCGCAGCCCGCTATCCCGCGCTCGCGGAATGGAAAAAACGGATTACAGGCGCACCCGCCGTCGGGAGACCGGGCGATTACGCACCGCTCATCATCGATGACAGGGACAGGGTGTACCTGTACCGCTACTGGCGTTACGAGCGGGACCTCGCGCTCACTATCCGCGCGCGCCTGGACGCAGCACCGGATCCCGGGGATGCGGCCCTTCTAAGGGAAGGACTGGACAGGCTGTTCGGAGCTGCGCAGCCAGGGGAGGTAAACTGGCAGAAGGTTGCCGCGCTCAACGCGGCCCTGTGCAGGTTCAGCGTCATCTCCGGCGGTCCCGGCACGGGCAAGAGCAGGACGGTGGCGCGCATCCTCGCGCTCCTCATCGAGCGTGCGCGCGCGGAAGGAAAAGAAATTTCGATCGCGCTGTGCGCTCCCACGGGAAAGGCGGCGGCGCGCCTCCAGGAGTCCATCGCGCAGGCGCGCGGCGAGATGCGCTGCGACGGTGAGATCCTCGCTCGGATGCCCGCGGACTCCTCCACCATACACCGGCTCCTGGGAACCGTGTATGGGACGCCCTATTTTCGCCACGACGCGAAGAATCCGCTTCCCCATGACGTCGTGGTGGTGGACGAGTCCTCGATGGCCGACCTCGCCTTAATGGCAAAGCTCGCGAACGCGGTTAAACCGGATGCGCGCCTGGTGCTCCTGGGCGATCGCGACCAGCTCTCCTCCGTGGAGGCCGGGGCGGTGCTCGGTGACATATGCGACACCGGGAGGAGGCACGCATATTCCACGCGCTTCGTACAACAGGCCGCGCAGGGTGCGGGAGAGGACCTGTCGGCGTTCGCGGGCGCACTGTTCGGCACGCCCATTGCGGACTCGATCGTAATGTTAAGGAAGAGTTTCAGGTTCGGCGACGGGAGCGGGATAGGGGCGCTCGCCGCGGCGGTACGCGAGGGCGACGCGCAGGGGGCGCTCGATCTCCTGGAATCGGGACGATATGGCGACGTGAGTCTGATCGAACCCGCCGCAATGGGCCTTGCCGCCGCGCTGCGCGCAAGAATCGCCGATGGGGCGTTCGCCTTCAGGGACGCGGCGACGCCTGAGGATGCATTCAAGGCCTATTCCCGGTTCACGGTGCTCTGCGCGCTCAGGAGGGGCATGCATGGCGTCGAGGGGGTCAATGCGCTCGTGGAAAGGGAGCTGGGTCTTGCGGGGTACGCGCATGATCGGGGACGGAATTACGCGGGCAGGCCGCTCATGATCACGCGCAACGACCACCCTCAGAGATTGTACAACGGAGACGTGGGCATCATCATGCGCGACGGTACATCGGCCCCATCCGCAGTATTCAGGTCAAACGAAGGCTTCAGGTTCCTGTCACCCGTCCGTCTCCCCGAGCACGACACCGTGTACGCAATGACCGTTCACAAGAGCCAGGGCTCCGAATTCGGCTCCATCATGCTCGTGCTCCCCGATACGCTCTCGCCGGTGCTCACCCGGGAGCTTGTATACACAGCGATAACCCGCGCGCGGGAAGGGGTCATAGTCTGGGGAAGCAGAAGGGCGCTCGCCCACGCGATCCAGAACCCGGTAAGCCGGGAGTCGGGTCTCCGCGACATGCTCTGGGGTTGAGCCTTCAGGTCATTCTCAGAAAAAGGAGCGCCGTGAGGTCGTCGTTGAGGGGGCGTTCGCCGATGAACTCCCTGAAGTCATTGATAATCACGGCGAGCATCCCTTCCGCGCCGCCCCCGGACGCACGCGCGAGCGATTCGGCAATGCGTCCAGCGCCGTATTGCTCGCCGCCGGCGTTCATGCTTTCATTCAGGCAGTCTGAGTAAAGAAACAGGACGTCACCCGCAAGCACCCTGAAGCTCAGGCCAATGTACGCCGCATCCTCGCGCTTGATGCCCAGGTAGTGCCCCCTGGTTTCGCGCTCAGGCGATGCCGCGGCACGGACCCTGCCGCTGGCCGCCCTGCGCACAAGGAGATCGGGATGACCCGCGTTCACGTACTCGACGGTCTCTCCCGCGAAACGGAGCATGATGCCGCTAACGAAGTTACCGGAGTTTGCCAGGTCGTCGCAGAGATCTCCGTTGATCTCCTGGACGATTCTGGTGAGCTTAGTCCCGGGATCGCCGGTGAAGCGCCGCGCGCTCGCGGATTTGGCGATCACGGTAATAAGGCCCGGGGCGATCCCGTGGCCGGATACGTCGTAAAGAAAGGCGCCCTTGAGTGAATCGCCGTCGTTGAAGAAGCCGTAGATGTCCCCAGAAACGCCCGACAACGGCATGAAGATGCTCGCGATGTCCCAGTCGCCGTTCGGCGGCGGGGCGCCGGGGATAAGGCTGCGCTGGACCGCCATGGCCATCAGCATGTCCCTTCGCGCGACGCGCTGGGCCTCTTCGAGCTCGGCGTTCGTCGCGATAAGGCGCGCGTTCGCGGACTCGGCGGCGGACTTCGCCGATTCCAGT
This sequence comes from uncultured Spirochaetota bacterium, assembly GCA_937864375.1. Lineage (GTDB taxonomy): Bacteria > Spirochaetota > UBA4802 > UBA4802 > UBA5368 > FW300-bin19. Next base: position 7,036 of record CALMJO010000596.1, on the reverse strand, counting down.
TCGTCGTTCGATCTCTTGAGCTCCTCCGTGCGCGCGCCTACCTTCTGTTCAAGCGTGGCGTTCAGCTGCTCGGCCTCCCTGTGATAATTCACGGCCCGGTTGGCGAGAATCACCGCGACCGCGAGCAGGTACGCGGGAAAGCCCAGTCCGGACAGGTAAATGCCCCCGTGCAGGCCAAGGATCTCGTGAACGAGGATGTCGTACAATATGCACAGGAACAGCGGCACCGTGCCCGCGAGAAGGATCAGGGCCTCGCGCGCCTTTTTGAGCGATGGGCCCATGATCATGAAGAGCGTGTACGCGAGCTGGATAACCAGGAACAGCGGCAGCAGATTGCGCAGCGCCATGAACGACTGGTAATCAGGAGCGAACGAATAGGCGAGAATGGGGATCGCACATAACAGCGCCGAGGATACCCTGATCCAGCGGCGCTCGGTCCTCCGGAGAAATTTCCTGACGAACAGCACGTTCATGAAGGCGATCAAATTCACCGTGGAAAAAATTATTTTCTGAAACGAGAGGTAGGAAAAGGACGGCATGGTAAACCCGGGGAGCCGGGTCAGGAACTGGTTGCACAGGTAGAGCGCGAAGCTGAGGCACACCAGGCCAAAGTAAAGGTTCTCGATTCCCCTGGGGCGCTTGGAAAAAAGAAATACATGGTAGCACCCGATCATGAACACGAGAAAGGCTATAGCCCCTATGAGCGTCACGGCCATGAAGTCCTCGAAGATGAACAGGCGCTCTACCTGCGCGCGCTCGTCAATGAGCACGGGGCCCAGGATGCCGCCCTCGGCGCACACGTATACCTTCACCATGAGCGTGTTCGGGGCGTCTTCCCTGAGGATTCCGGGCCTGAGCGGGTAAAAGCGGTGACGGTTCCATTCGTTCCAGAAGTCCGGGGCAAATCTACCTTCGTTTCCCACGAGCTCCCCGTTCAGCCAGGTTTCGTCGGCGATCTTGATACGTCCCAGCAGCAGCGCGCAGGGCTTCGCCATGAGCCTGGACGGAAGGGTGAACTCCTTTTTAAGCCACAGGTAGCCGTCCTCCGATGACGGGAACAGCCTGTGAAGGGCGGCAAGGTCGGGCACCGCGCGGAACACACGGTCTTTAGCCTGGGGCGGCTTTTCATCACGGCTTGCCTGCGTAAACGTCCATCCTTCCGCAAGAGAGCCGTCGGACGGAAGCGAAGGCGCGCATGATGGCAGGAAGGCGAGGACCATCAGGACCAGCAGCGGCCTGAAGCAAGGTAACAGCATCTTCGCACGGAGGGGATCATGAAAGCAGGTTTTCATAGGCGTACGATCACCAAAAAAGATAGGAATAGCCGACTGCAACAGTATACACGCGCCGGTTTCGTTATGCCAGCTTTTTTTATGACCGGAGCCGGGCTCCGGAGACGGGCGTTGCATGAAATTCATTTGACGGGCGAAGCTGCCGGATCTAGGATTCCCTGATACAATGGAAACAAGGACAAAAAGAAAGCTTTCACTCGCAAGCGCAGCGGCGATGCTCATCACGCTGCTTTCAGCGTGTCAGCAGCCGCCGCACGCAGCCGCCTCGGCTCCCTTCGACCTTACGACTGAAACCATGTTCGTCCGTTCGGGATTTTCGGAAAAGTGGACGAACAGGCTGCCGGCAAAGGATGACCGTGCATGGATTGTCGTACCCCCGGGAAAAGACGGCCAGAGATCTCTCCAGGTGGTCAACCTCGATCTCCCCGAGGTGCCGGCGAGAATGCCGCTCTCGATACATCAATATCCCCCCCAGACCTTCACCTTCGTGACACGCTTCAACGTAAACGCGGCCTCCATGGAAAAGGGCAGGATAAACGGGCTTTTCCTTGCCCATATAGCCGTTAACTGGGAAATCTACGTCAACGGGAACCTGGTACGGCAGGAGATGCACGTTAGACAGGATGGCGGCATATCCCGGCACAAATCCTCGCGCCATGTGCTCGTCCCGCTCGATCCTAGGCAGATCCATGCGGGAGAAAACATTCTCGCGTTTCGGATTTACGGGGACCCCACCTTTACCGATACCGGTTTTCTCCATCAGAGCCCCTACCTGGTGGGAGATTTTCGGGAACTGGAGGATAAGCGTTCGGAATCGATCCCGCTCGTCCTGACGTTCCTGTACGGATTCGTGGGACTCTACTACCTGTTCCTGTTTTCGAACCGCCGGAAGGAGATATATAACCTGTTTTACGGCCTTTTCTGCATCGCGCTGTTCGTCTACCTGTTCATGCGCACCCATACCATTGAGCTGGTGATCCCGGACTCATACAGCATCCTCCGGTTGGAGCTTGCCTCACTGTATACCCTGGTGCCGCTCCTGGGGCTGTTTATCGAGTCGATCATCGAAAAGAAAATTTCGCTGTTCACCGTTATCTACGGCTGCATATGCGGGTCATTTGTTCTCCTGACCATCATGCCGCTGCCCGAATCATTTTACGTTGACGTGCTCAGGATCTGGCAATTGTCATCAATCATCCCCGTCCTCTATTACAGCGTATACCGTCTCGGCTTCAGGTTCTACCGCATTCTGAGGACGCGCCATGCAAGGGCGCGCCAGACCGGGCAGCGCTTTCCACGCGTGCAGGCGCTCCGGTTGACGCTCATGCGCTCGATTGCGGGCAACCTTATCGTTGGAGTGGTCGTCCTCGCCTCCACGACGATTTTCGACGTGGTCGATGCGGCCCTGCTCCAGTTCGACCTCATACTGACCAGGTACGGATTCCTGGCGTTCGTGCTGGGAACGGCGCTCATAATTTCAAACAAGTTCATCAGCCTCCAGGTGAAAAACGAGAAGCTCAACGTGAGCCTGCGGCAGAAGATCAGCGACCTGGACGAGGCGAACAGGAACATCAGCATTTCCGAGGAAAAATACCGCCTTCTCGTGGAGGGAACCAACGAGTGCATCTTCACGCTTGACGACGAATTCCGCTTCCGCAACGCCAACAGGGCGATGATTAAATTCATGCATGCGTCGCCGCTGGAAATACGGGAGATCACGATCTTCGATATCCTCCATGAAGATTTGCAGGAAAAGGGAGTCGCGCGCACCCTCCTTATGGAAAAGCTCGACACGCTGAAATCGGAGCGCGTCCCGGTTGCGGCGAAGGTCGTTCTGAAGCCCCTGGGCCCCTCCGAGCCGCAGGAGTTCATGCTGCGTCTTGAGGGAATCACCATCGAGGGGAAGAACGAAATCCTCGGGAGGGCGTCACACGTGCTCGAGGACACGCTGCTCAACTATTTCGTGTACGAGCGGCAGAAATACGAGATCGCCAATTTTCTCATCACCGCGGAAGAGATCAGCCACCGCCTCGTGAGAAACCTGGCGAAGTACCTGGGGACGCAGGAGATCAATTACGTACGCATCGGACTCAGGGAAATGATCATCAACGCCATCGAGCACGGCAACCTGGACATTGGTTTCGAGGAGAAGTCCCAGGCGACCATGGATGACAACTACATCGAGTTCGTGATGAAGCGCCAGGGGGAGCCGCGATTCCGCGACAGGCGCGTCCGGATCGAATACCTGCTTTCCTCGGAGCGGGTTGCCTACAAGATCGCCGACGACGGAAACGGCTTCGATTACAGGGCCATGTTGGAAAAGGTGAAAAACCGGGTCAACGAGGAGATGCTGTACCACGGGCGCGGCATCACCATGGCGATGAACATATTCGACAAGATCACCTACAACAGGAAGGGCAACGAGGTGCTCCTGGAAAAGTTCCTTTCCCCCAAAAAAATTCTTGAACCGGCCTGATTGAAAGGTTACACTTGTAGGGCTACGGTTGCAGGGAAGGCTGCGCAGAATCGTACAGGGAGGTAGCGCCGGTTATGAACATAGATGTACTTCTTCAGAATATCGTGAGTCTTTTCGTGATCGCGGTAATCATCGAGGCGGCGGTGATGGCGGTGTTCTCCATGTCGTCGCTGCGGGAAATGGGGTCCAAGCGTCCGGTCGAGGCCACCCGCGACGGTCTCATCCTGCTGCTCAGTTTTTTCATATGCTACAAGATCGAGACATTCAGCGTGTTCAAGGGCACGGGAATAGCCATTCCCAGGTTAATGGACGTCATCATCAGTGCGCTCGTGCTCATGCGGCTTACCAATTTCGTATGGAATTTCATGGCCAGGTTCAGGCGCGAAGATTGACTCGCTCACGGCCTTTTCGTGATGCGTGAAGAGTCCGGGTTTGTTTAAGAAAGGAAAAAAGTGAGAAAATGCGGCCTTAGCCGGCGGCCGATGGGTTCTGCGATATTTCGTTATATTTTTCTAAAATGGCGCTGGTGATCAAATCCCGAGCGTCCTGCGTGATGGGGAAGAACAGGTCGATGAAGTCCCCATTTTTCCTTTTATTGGACGGCATTCCAATAAAAATACCCTTATCACCCTGAACAATCCTGAGGTTTTTGACCACAAATTTGTCAAGAATGGTGATATTGGCGAAACCAAGCGTTTTTCCTAGGTTTTCCTTCGGGAACACCCTTACTTCGGTAATGATGTCGTGCATGCCTGTACCGCCATTATAGTAAAGTTGTCAAGAGTATTTCATGTGTATTATAACATGTCAATGAAAATATTGATATATGATTATAATGCAAATATATTGGTCAATTCCAGCCTTCTTTTTTATATTGACTTATGGGAATTTCTTAATAGATTCACCGATGCGACGGGACGTGCGCCCGGGGGAGGCGACGGGTCCCGCGCCGCGGCGTCATCTTCACCGGCATTCACATTCAAACACGTGGGGTACGAATATGTTCAAAGCAAGATTGAGTCTGATCATCCTGGCGCTTTTCATTCCGGGGTGCTTCGCAACCATGCCGCCGCAGCTTGACGACAAGCTCATCGCGGGCAAGGGAAGCGACGACCAGAAGGCCCGCATCCTGAAGCTGGAAGAGGAGATAGTCGCCATCAACAGGGACAAGCTCGCGATCGAAAACCGGCTCAAGATAAGCGAGCAGAAGGTGGTGATCAGCAAAAAAGTCTCCGCGGCAATCGTTGCGGGAAGCGATGTGCTCGAAGAGGAAAAGCGCCTCTACATGATCACCGACGACAGAAAGGCGCTGGATGACAACGCGAAAAACATGAAGATGAACATCGAGCAGGGCAAGCTCGAGGCGCTCAACACCGAATACCTCAAGGCGATGGTGGAAGACGAAAAGGCGCTCATCGACTGCAAGGACGCGCTCCTTTCCGTGAAGGTCGCCGAGCGCGAACTTGAAAAGGCGAAAATCCTGAGGGCCGACCAGGACAGGATCGCGGCGCCCGCCGCCTCGGACCCCAAGGAGGCGCAGAAGGCCGACAAGGACAAGGTAAACCTCGCCGAGTACGAGGGATATCTCGCCAAGCAGAAGGACATCCTCGGGAAGCGCGAGCAGGAGCAGAAGAAGACGGCGGAGCTCCTGAAACAGGCCGAAGCGCGGCTCAGGGAGTCCGGGTATAAGATGGAGAAATGAACGCCATGAACAATAAAACCGTTCTCGCGGCGCTGATGGCGCTCGCGGTAATCCTCCTCGCGGGAGAGCTGCACGCACAACTGTTTTACACGCCGGCCGAGTATAAAAAGGTATACAACGAGAAGGTCGCGGTGGAGCTGGAGCTTAAAAGCCTCAAGTCCCAGTTCGCGAACGAGAAGGCCAACCTCGAAGCTAAGATCAGGGAGCTCGAGGGCAGGATCGACGGCCTCAACAAGAAGATCGCCGACATTGAAGCCCAGCGCGCCGATGACCGGAAGCTCTGTGACGGCAAGACCAGGGAGCTCCAGAACACCATCGACATAATGCAGAAAAAGGGGAGCGACAAGGAAAAGGAGCTCATCGAGGAAAACAGGAAGATGCAGGCTCGCTATGAGAAGGAGCTCGCCGCGGCGCGCAAGGATTTACAGGACGAGCGCGACAGGAACATGAAGGAACTGGAGCAGCTTAAAAAGGGCTACGAGGCGAAGATCGCCGATCTCCAGCGCGAGATACAGGCGCTGAACAACGAGATATCATCCCTGAAGAAGCTCAACGAGGCCCAAAAGGCCGAACTGAACCGCATGGACGAACAGCGCAACGAGCTCGCCAAACAGCTCGAGAGCGAGATTTCCAGGGGACAAATTCGCCTTAAAAAGCTCCATAACAAGCTGATCATCAACATCGACGACAAGATCTCGTTCGATGACGGGTCCGCCCAGCTCAAGCGCGAGATCCTTCCCGCGCTGGACAAGATCACGAAGATTCTGGCGGACTACCCCGAGAACACGATCGTGGTGGAAGGGCACACGGACAATATCCCCATCTTCACCGCGCAATTCAGGGACAACTGGCAGCTCTCCACCGAAAGGGCGCTCGCCGTGCTCGGCTACCTCTTGAAGAACCAGAGCCTGAACGCGGGCCGGTTCGGGGCTGCGGGATACGGCGAGTTTCACCCGATCGTCCCCAATGATTCTGACGCGAACAGGGCGTTGAACCGGCGTGTCGACATCGTGGTCATCCCGCGCGTCGCGGAGTGAGCGTGCGGTCCCGCCTGGTAGCGCTCTGCATCGTGCTGGGGCTGGCGGGATGTGGTTCCGGCAACCGCGTGACGCGTTCTGAAGAGGCGCGCCATTACGTGAAAGCGGGACTCAAATACTACCAGAGCGGGCTGTTCGACAAGGCGCTCAGCAGCTACGACGCGGCACTCGGGCTCGATCCATCCTGTGCGGACGCGTACAACGGGCGCGGCGACGTCCGCGAGGAAAAAGGCGAATACGGGCTCGCCGTGACCGAATACACCCGCGCGATAAAAGCCGATGCAGGGTATTTCCCCGGGTATTACAACCGGGGAAGGCTGTTCATCAAGCTCGAGCTGTACCGGGAGGCAATCGAGGACTTCTCCGCCGCGCTCGGCCTGCGGCCCGATTCGCTCGAGGCGCTGTACCACAGGGCGATCGCAAACGACAATCTGAAGCAGTTCAAATCGTCGCTCCGGGATTACGACGAAATCTTGAAAATGAATCCCCGCTACGCGCGCGCGGTGTACGGCAGGGGGTGCACCTATAC
>CALMJO010000595.1 GCA_937864375.1 uncultured Spirochaetota bacterium | reverse complement strand
GGTGGAAAGCGACACAGGGAAGGGAAGCACGTTTGAATTCATCATACCGCGGGGGAGCGAACAATGATACAGGGCGCCGGATTTTCAGTGAGGGTTACCGCGGCGATCGCCGCGCTGTTCCTGCTCGCGGTCATCGTGCTCGCGGCGGGATTCAACTTCGTGGCCGGCGAGAGCACCCGCGCGCTGCGCGACGCGCTGCGCACCGGGTCCGACGCCCTGCAGCGCGAGAGGGCCGCGCTCATCGTCGACCGGCTTAAAAGCGAACCCGTGTTCTCGCTGCGCGACATGGGCGCGAAGCTGCGCGCCTACGCCCGCGGCGACGAAGGGCTGCTCTCCGCCCTTATTTACGCCCGCACGCAGGACGAAAACTATTTCGAGCTGGTGGAGAGCGTGAAGGTTCAGCCCGCCTTCCACCTGCAGCTCCCGGAGTCGAACATCGTGAGGGAGGAAAAGGAGACGAACTTTCTCCGGAAGGGCATACTTGGCGTGGTCGTGGATCCCGAGGTGCGGCGCGCCGACGGCACATGCTGGCAGACCGTGTACGCGCCGCTCCCTGTTGCCGGCAGGGCCCTCGTCATTCAGCTCTTCATCTCGGTCACCGGACAGTACGCGAATTATGACGAGTACCTGGGACGCATTGCGACGGCGCGCATCCTGGTCGTGATCGCCGCGGTCCTCATCGCGCTCGCCCTGGGAGCCGCGGGGTGGATCCTCGCGCATAATTACTCGCTGCTGGTGCGCGGGCTCTCGTCCAGCATGACGCGCGCCGCGGGGGGCGACCTTTCGATCAGCCTGCGGCCCACGTCGGACTCGGAGCTCGCGGAGCTCGCGCTGTCGTTCAACACGCTCATAGGCGAAATGCGAAGCCTTAAGGAGACGCGTGACAGGGAGGGCGCCGCCGACGAGCCGGCGGTGGACGAATCCCCCGCCCCCGTGAAGGAGGAAGCTCCCGCGGAAGAACCGCGCCAGGCGGAGGATTCGCCGCAACCGGCACCCGAGAAGACGCCCGTAATCCAGGCCGTCCAGGCGCCGCCCGATGATACCACCGTCGCCCGCGTTCCCGAACCGGAAAAGCCCGCCGCAGCCGAGGCCGCGCGGGATTCCGAAGGCGC
>CALMJO010000594.1 GCA_937864375.1 uncultured Spirochaetota bacterium | reverse complement strand
GAGCTATGCCGAGCAGCCCGAGCCCCGCGGCATCGCGGAGGCGTTCATAATCGGGGAAAGCTTCATCGGGACCGATCCCGTGTGCCTGGTGCTGGGCGACAACATCTTCTACGGCCAGGGGCTCACCGAGATGCTCGTGGAGGTCGCCTCCGGCGGTCCGGGAGCGACCATTTTCGGGTATTACGTGAACGATCCCGAGCGCTACGGAGTCGTCGAGTTCGATTCCGAGGGCCGCGTGCTTTCAATCGAAGAAAAACCGCGCGCGCCAAAATCGAATTACGCCGTCGTGGGGCTTTACTTTTACGACAACGACGTGGTGCGTGTCGCGAAGGGGATCCCGCCGTCGGCGCGCGGCGAGCTGGAGATCACCGACGTGAACACGGCGTACCTCCGGAAGAAGGGACTGCGCGTGAGGCTCCTGGGACGCGGCTTCGCCTGGCTCGATACCGGGACCGCCGGATCGCTGGCGGACGCGGCAATGTTCATCAAGGCGGTCGAGGACCGGCAGGGGCTCAAGATAGCGTGCATCGAGGAGATCGCGTTTCGCAAGGGATTCATCACTGTCGAGGAGCTGCAGGATATTGCCGCTTCAATGGGAAATTCCGACTACGGGAAGTACCTTTCGAGGATTGCGCATGAGTTCAGGGAAAGGATAAATGTGATCCCGGGAATGATCGGATACAGGACGGATGAAAACTGAGAGACGGCGGTGATTTTCCGGGAGGAGCTTCGACGTTGTACGGGTTTCATACTTGACGTTATTAACGCCGCGCATTACTATCGCCTCATGATTCGGTCCTTTCGATGCGGGGAAACGGAAAAAATATGGAACCAGACTATCTCCAGGAAGTTTCCCGCTTCGATTCAAAGGACCGCCTTGCGCAAGCTTTTCATGATTCACAGGGCCAGGGAATTGAAGGATCTCCTGGTTCCTCCGGCGAACAGGCTCGAAAAACTGAAAGGGGACCGGAAAAACAGATACGGCATCCGCATTAACGACCAGTATCGGATCTGTTTCGTCTGGGAAAATTCGGACTCCCTTGAAGTGGAAATTGTAGACTATCATTGACCGGCATGCCAGGTAAAATAAGGATGAAGAAAATAGCGAATATCCATCCCGGGGAAATCCTCAAGGAAGAATTTCTGATTCCATTCGGGCTTTCCGCATACCGGCTGGCAAGGGAAACGAATATTCCCCCAACCAGGATATCCCAGATTCTCAAGGGCCGCAGGAGCATAACAGCCGATACCGCGCTCAGGTTTTCGAAAATATTCGGTACCACGCCTGATTTCTGGCTAGGACTGCAGATGGAGTATGATCTTCGGGAGGAACTTAGTCTTAAGGCGAAGGAGATAAAAGCCATCAGGACTCTGCCATCAGCGGTACATATAAGCTGAGTCAGCTAGCATTTATATTGTTAATGTCCCGAAACTCATTGTATCTTTATAGATGGCAATAGAAAGCTTATTGGGGTAGATTGAGTTGTTAAAAAGTGCTTGCAGACAAGCCGGTAACGTAATAACAGAAGGAGATGCCATGAAAGCGGAATTTACGGCAATTATCGAACCTGCTCCGGAAGGCGGTTTCTGGGCAATCTGTCCAGAAGTTCCCGGCGCCAATGGACAAGGTGAAACTATAGAGGAAACAAAAAACAGCCTGAGGCAGGCAATCGAGTTGATAATGGAAGACCGCAGGGCGGACATCCTTCGTGGATTGCCTGAAGACGCTATTCAGGAAAAGGTGCTGGCTGGATGAAGCGCCGGGATTTTTATTATTACGCAGGGGTCTCCCGGGAGCTCTACCGCGATTCGCAGATCATCACCGCGCTCGATCTGAAAACCTACTTCAAGGTGTGGTGAGCGGGGGGCAGACGAAAGGAAAATCGAATTCGTACGGAAAAATCGAAGGCGTACGGAAAAATCGAAGGCGCGCAAACGTTTGCGCGCCTTCGATTTTTCTGCATTCATGAATAAAAATCTCCCATTTTATCACCCGCCAAACGTATAAAGAGGATCAAATCATTATTCAATCGCGGACGCTCCGAATGCATAGAAATTCTCAAAAGCGGTATTATATACCTCGGGCGACGTATTTTCGGCCCTTCCGGATTGCGTGTGGGTAAATAATGTACTATAAGATGGTATTATGAACGATATAGAGCTCTATCAAAACATACTGGGAGTCA
>CALMJO010000593.1 GCA_937864375.1 uncultured Spirochaetota bacterium | reverse complement strand
CTGCCGGAGGCATCCAGCTTCACTACCAGATTGTTGTACTGAGTGTAACTGTCGGTATATGCAATTATAGGGGATTCCCCCTGCAGGGTGGGAATATCCGCCCACGTATACCCCGCTACAATATAACCGCCGTCTGCGGTCTGTTGAACGGAGTATGCGATTTCGGGCGCTGTACCTCCCAGGAAGGTGCACCAGTCGACGCTGCCGGAAGCATCTAGTTTGACTAATAGCATGTCGCGGTTGCCGGCACAGCCGTTTAGGGGCGTTTTCCCCTGCAGGGAAGGGAAATCATACCCGCTCCCCGCGACAATAAATCCGCCGTCGGCCGTCTGCTGAACGGAGCTTACAGATTCCTGGCCTGATCCACCAAGGAAGGTGTACCAGCTTGTCTGCCGGAAGGCTATATCGTCCATGGCGTCAAAGAACACTTCGTCACAGCCGGCGCAAATCAGGGCGGCCAGCAGGGAGAGTATCGCGATCGTTTTTGTTTTCATGGATTCCTCCTAAAATTTAATGCCCGCGCCAAGGCTCAGGGCAAGACTATATAGTGGCGAATTCTCCACGATCGCCGCGGCACGGCAATCTCCATACAGATACCATTTCACCCACGGGCTGTAGCGCACCGTAACGCCCGCGCTGAAGGCCGGCTCAAAAGCGCTATTCATGGTTTTTAGCAGTAAATGGTTGGTGTAAGTTATGCTGTTATACGAAACGCCGCCCGCGACATAGGGGCTCAGGGAGAAACCGGTGAACGGCTCGAAACCGTAGCCCAGCCGCAGCAGGATGGGCGCCATGCGTCCTTCCTTAATGTCCCGGTCGGCTCCGTCGACATTCTGGGGAGCGCCGGTGAACCGGTAATAGGCCGCCTCGATGCCCGGCTCGAACCCCACAAAGAACAGGTTCTCCGCCGTGAAAACCGCTGTGACGCCGTACCCCATTTTAAATAGATCTGACATCCTTCCCACAGGCTGGACATATGTCCCGGTCACAACCGCGGTAAACTGCAGAATCCCCGTGCCGGTACGCGTGATATCAGACTCGCCATCCCGGTCGTCCACGGCACTCACGCCAAAAGTGTTTCGTCCGGGTTTCAGGTCCATAACCGTATAGGTAGTTTCGTTAACGTCGGCGATCTTCTGGTATTTCCCCTCGAGCTTCCGGAAGATGCGATACCCCTTTATGCTGCCGTCGGGATCGGCGGCCGGCCGCCACCGGAGAGTCGCGGCGATCTTCCCATCGCCGCCGGGATCGCTTTTTACCACGTCGATCATCTCGGGCTTTTCCGGCAGGATATTCTTCGTGGTCACCGTGAGTATGTTGGATGGCGTCGACTCATCGTCCGAATGGTCCACCGCCGTCACCTTGATGACATAGGCCGTATTGCTCATGAGGTTTTTCAGGGTGAGGCTTTTTCCCCTGCTCTGCAGGGACGGCCGGAAGGCTTCCTCGCTTTTTTCCCTGTAATAGACAAGGTAGTGCTTCACCGGGTTATAAGGAGGGTACCAGGAAAGCTCAACCGTCGTCGTGTCGGCCGTCCCCTTGAGTCCCGAAGGGTTCCGCTCTGATACGAAGAGCACCTCGGTGCGCTCTATGGTCTGTTCCTCGGGGCTCGTGAGCTCCTTGCGGATGGTATAGGTATTCTGGTCCTCGTCGACGATGTAGGCCTCCAGATTGTTGCCGTCCCGCATCTGAATGTGGATCTTTCCCATCTTGAGGTTGGTGTAGAGGATGCGAAGTATCCGGTCCCGGTTGATGGTCTCCAGCGCGCCGTCGTTTTTCTTCACGGTGATGGAGGCGGCCTCATCGGTAACGATGGTGCCGTTTATGATGGACCCGTCCTTCAGGAAGACGTTTTCGGCGCGCAGATCGCCGGTGCCGGCGGCTGCGAAAAGGACAATGGTGAAAATCAGGAAGAAAGAGACTCGTTGCCGTGATCGTAACATAGTACCCCGCATGCATGTGCTCCATCTACAAGACTGTTACTACCGTGAAACTGAACGTCGAACCGCTGTCGCTGAACTGCATTCATTTTGCGCGCCGTCTCGGGTAAGTTGAAACAAACGCGAAAAACGGACAAAAAAATTTATATTGGGAATGCCGCTATTCCACCCCGGTGTTCTTCACTGACGCCTTTGGAATGGAACGGTAACCTCCCGGCACCACCAGCCTGAGCGTCTCTCCGCGGCCGATGATGGCGCCGCGAACCGCTTCCCCGGAATAAAGGTAAATTACGTCGATGCGGCCGTACTTTGCCCTTATCTCGTCAAGCGTCCGGGGGATCGATTCGGCCTTGGGCTTGTTCAGGGCAGCGTCGATCTCGGCATCTTTCTTCTGCACGAGCGCGGCCAGGTCGTCAAGTTCCTTCTGCGGCGCATTCATGGGGTCCTTGATGAAGGGTATGCGGAGCACGCGCTCGATCTCGAGGCGCTCGGAGCGGGTGATGGGGCGTTTCACGAGCTCGTCGGCCCCCTCGGCGGCGGTATCCGCGGTGATGAGCTGCCCGGTCCCGGTCCGGCCGTGCCTCACCGACACGGTACCCTCGGCTACCGCAACGGTGTCAATTGACCCGGCGGTGACGCTGAATGCGGTGCCCCGTACCGCAGCCGCTACCGTCGGAGCCTTTACCGTGAAGGAGCGTTCTTTCCCAAGGCCCTGAATCCTGGCAAGCAGCGAGCC
>CALMJO010000592.1 GCA_937864375.1 uncultured Spirochaetota bacterium | reverse complement strand
ATCGGGTCCATCACCCAGATCTCCGCGGTCACCGCGGAAAGCGCCGAGGCCGTCAACGGTTACGCGTCGGGCATTGGGAAAAGCGCGTCCTCGCTCTATTCGCGCCTGGGCTCCTTCACGCTTCACATCAAGGACTAGTGATTCCCTCCTGCAATTCACCGGCGCGGTTCACGGCTTCTTTGGGCATGGCGCGCCCGAATCGATGAATACGGGTACCGGAAGGGGCTCCTTCCGCGGAACCTGTCCTACGATAGATCGAGCATATATCGCGCGTTGGGCACCACCTCGAGGATCTCGCTCTCGCAGACTACAACGGGAACGCGCCCGTGGCTGAAATGATAGACCCTGGCCGGTCGCCACGCCATGTCGGTGCCGCGCGCCGCCTGCTCCACGAGCCACTTCACGCAGGTCGCCTTTCCCATCACCACGTATTCGGCGCCCATCCCTTTCGCCTCGAGACGGGCGATCATCCGGTCTATTTTTTCGGATATGTTCATCCCTCTTCCTCCCGGTTCGGGTGTGTTCCGCAATGAATGCGTCTATCCTTTTCATGAGGCATCATTCTCCTCCCGTCAAGAGATATGGTGGCCGATCATCTTCATGGCGGGCGAAGCTTCAATCCGCGCAGTCACTTCCAGTCACGATTGAAAAAATAAATCTTGCCTTTCCTGTAACATGGGTGATAGTGGCAACCCATAAGAATCATCCCCGCGCGCACCGACGCCTGGCGTCATGCGTGACGCATCTAAACAGGAGCGGTCCTGAAATGCCGGTACAGATTTCCATTGGGAACATCCTCTCGTCGGGGAGCTTCACGGTTTACCTGCTGATCGCATGTTCCATCGTCTCGTTCGCCGTCATCATCGAGCGCGTCATTTATTTTCGCCGGAACGCGTCTCTCGCTCGCGCGCCTTTCATGAAGCTCGTCCGCGAATCCATGTACGCATCCGGTCACGAGCGCGCGCGCCTGCACTGCGTTGAGAGCCCTTCCGCGATCGCGCGGGTGGTGCACGAAGGACTCTGCGTACCCGGCGCCGATTCATCGCTCGCGCGCGGAGCCATGGAGCGCCAGATCGCCGTGGAGACGCGCGCTCTGGAAAAGTTCACCAGTCTTTTGGGGACCATCGGGAGCACGGCGGTGTACATAGGGCTCTTCGGCACGGTGATCGGCATCATACGGGCGTTCGGCGACATATCGTCGGCGGGCGTGGGCGGCATCAACATCGTGATTGGCGGCATCTCCGAGGCGCTGGTATCGACCGCGGCCGGTATCCTCGTCGCGGTTCCCTCGGTGATCGCGTACAACCTCATCATGAGGCGCATCGAAACCGCCATCGACGACATGGAGCTGTGCGAGTCCGAGCTCATGGACATCTTCGCGGGGAAGCGCTAGGGCCATGCGCGCACGCACGCGACGCAACCGGACGATGGTGGAGATCAACATCACCCCCTTCACCGACATCGTCCTGGTACTGCTCATTATCTTCATGATCGCCACGCCGCTGTTGATGGGCGGGAGCATACGGGTGGACCTTCCCGGCGCGAAGAAGACCGCGAAGGCGGGCGACCTGCCTCACAACGTGAAGGTCACGGTTGACCTGGCGGGAGACGTGTACATCAGCAACACGCGCTACGACATCAAGACCGAGCCGCAGAAGATCGCCGAGCGGCTGACAGAGATATCGCGCGGGGGGCCCGACTCCTCGCTCGTCGTGTACGGCGACAAGAACTGCAAGTTCGACCACATCATCAGGATAATCGACATGGCGAACCAGGCCGGTATCAGGAAGACCTTTCTCCAGATAGAGCCCCGGAAATAGGCGAAGCCCCTCACAGGAATGTGAAATCGACCTCGATTTCGGCGGAGCGCTCCAGGGCGCGCCGGGCGATCTCGCGTATGCGCGCGTCCCTGGAGTTTTTAACGATGTCGCCCAGGGCCTGCTCGCAGGCCTTGAGCTTCATCGAAAATTTCAAGATCGCTTCGTACTCGTCCCCGCGTCCCAGCATAGTCCCTCGGGAAGACCAGTCGGCGTCCCCCCTTCCTCCTCTTCAATGTCCCGCCGTTCTCATTTAATTGTCGGCAGGCGGCGCGTCAAGGAATATACGCGCCTAGCGGTACTTGTCGCTCTTTTCGTAGAATCGCTTGATCTCCTTCGAAATGCTCTTCCAGCGGGGGGAGCGCTGGTTTTCGCGCGCTTCCCCGCTCATCTTCATGTAATTGGCGTAGCGGCGCCCGTCCAGCTCACCCGAGGAGAGCGCATCGAGTACCGCGCAGCCCGGCTCCACGGTATGTGTGCAGTCGCCAAATCTGCAGCCGCCGGAGAGCCTCCTTATGTCGTCGAACACGTCGTCCACCCCGTCGGCATCCGCCCATATGCCCACCTCGCGCAGACCCGGCGTGTCTATGATGACGGCGCCGCCCGGCAGGACGAAGAGCTCCCGTGCAGTCGTGGTGTGCCTTCCCTTCCCGTCATCCTCGCGCACCGGCGCAGTGGGGATCAATTCATCGCCCAGCAGACGGTTGAGAATGGTGGACTTGCCCGCGCCCGACGATCCCGCGAGGACACAGGTTTCGCCGGGGACGAGTGCGGCCCCCAGCCCTTCCATCCCGCCACCGGAGACCGCGGACATCCAGGCGGCGCGGGCTCCCGGGAACACGCGGGCGATCTCCTCCTTTTTCGCATCGAGCCCTTCCGCGAGATCGGTCTTGTTGAACACGAGGAACGGCTCGATCCCTCCCTCCCTCGCGAGCGACAGGAACCGCTCGATTCGCGAAACGCTGTACGTGTCATCCAGCGCCGTGACGATGACGAGCGTGTCCACGTTCGCGGCGAGGACCTGGACCGCATGGGATCCCGGCTTTTTGCGGACCAGCGCAGTCTTCCGCGGGAGCACGCCGTAGACGAGCGCGTGGCTCGCGCCCTCGCCCCCGGCAAGGTAGACCCAGTCCCCCGTCACGGGAAGCTCCGCCGCGTCCGCGGCGGTGTGCATGATCCTTCCCGAAAGCTCCGCGGTGCAGGGACCGCCCGCGGCCATTACGCGAAACTGCGCGCCGTGCGCCGCGATGATCCTGCCGGCGGGAAGCACGATTCCCGCCTCGTTATACACGTTCTGAAAGTGATTGTTCCATCCGTATTGGGTAAGCATGGTTCCTCCATTGATTTTTGTACGCGCGGAACCGATCCCGGCCGCGCGGGGAGGAAGGGCACCTGTTCGGGGCGCCCGGGGGGTGATCTTGGTGGAGGGAGCCGGCATGGCCGGCTCACCCGTTCAGGACGTCAACGACCGGTGCCTTCCCCTGATTCGCTGGCTTTCCGGTTAGCGACACTCATCCACTTCTCCTTTGGCATGTGATGGGACGGGTATGAATCCGCCCGTTGACCGCGTCAAGGATTTTTCGGGACCGACGCGGCTTACCGCCGGCAACATGCCTCAAAAAATCCGTGCGCTTTATACGGCCATGATATACTTATGGCAGTCAACGTACATGCGCGCGGTGCGCGTTGCCTTTCATGCCCAGGGCAGCATGCCCTGACGCCACATCCCAGGAATGACCGGTAAGCCATATGCCAGAGTTCAAATACGCACTCACCCTCTCCCAGTTCTCCATCCCGCTCATCTGCTTCGGCTCGCTTTTCATGGGTTTGTTCATCTTCGCGTACATCTACTACTTCGTGAGGGACAGGCTCTATTTCACCATGACCGTGATGGCGCTCACCGGCGTCGTGTTCGTCTTTTCCGAAACCATGATCCTCCTGGTGGGCGGCTACCTGCTCAATTCCCCGGCGGGCATGCAGTTCCACCGCCTGGAGCAGATCGCAGCCGGGTTCTTCTTTTTCGCCATTCCCTACCTGCTGATGAATCTCCTCGTTATGGGGCCCCGATGGCACTCGTTCAACAGGGCGCTCGTGTGGATCGGACTCGCGCTTGCAGTGGGATTTGTCGCTCTCTCCTTCATCGCGCCCGACCTTTACGTGTCGGTCACCGAGCACCGCTCCGACTGGCTCATCCGGCAGGCCGATTACGGGCGCGGCGCGCAGGGCCCCGCCTACCTTGTGCGCGACGCCGTGCTCTTCATGTTCATCATCTATGCCGTCGTCTGCTTCGTCATCGACATGGCGCGCAACCGCCGCCTGCGCTACCTGATGCCCTCGTTCATCGGTCTCCTGCTCGCGATTCACGGTGCGGTGGTCGACATCGTGAGCACCCACACGTTCGAATCCGACGTCATGTACGATCTCTTCCCGGGAAGCCGCCACTCGCGCTTTGTGGTGGGAATCACGCTCTTCATCCTCTGCTCGATGGCGGGCTCCCTCAGGCGCTTCCTCGACCTCGCGCGCACCACCGAGATCGCGAACGAGCGGGCGCAGAGGGAGTCGGAGAAAAACCTGGCGCAGAACCTCTTTATCAGGGACGTCCTCAGGAAGAATTCCCAGAGCCTCGTGAACCACACCGAGTCGCTCTCCTCCGGCGTGGAGGAGTTCACCGACAACACGCGCGAGCAGGCCGCCTCCACCGAGGAGATCAGCGCGTCAATCGAGGAAATCTCGGCCGCGGTGGAAAGCGTGAAGCAGAGCGCGGACGACCAGTACGCGGGTATCGAGAGGCTCGCGAAGGCGCTCACCGAGCTTGGCGGCTCGGCCGCGCAGCTGGGCGACACCGTGGGACGCTCGCTCTCGATGATAAACCAGATATCGTCGAACGCGAAGTCCGGGGAGGAGTCGCTCCGTGTCATGAACGAGAGCATGCGGACGATCAGCGGGAGCTCCGCGGAGATCACCGGCATCGTCGGGATCATCAACGATATATCGGACCGCATCAACCTCCTCGCCCTCAACGCCGCGATCGAGGCCGCGCGCGCCGGTGAGGCGGGACGCGGGTTCGCGGTCGTCGCCGACGAGATAGGCAAGCTTGCCGACGCGACCGCAGGCAGCATCAAGAGCATCAACGCGCTCATCAGGAACAACGAGCAGGAGATCACGAGCGGCATGCAGAACATCACGGTCGCGGTTTCCCGCATCAACGCGATCATGAAGGACATAGACGGGATCGTCGCGATGATTTCGGAAATCTCCGGCCAGGCGGGGCGCCAGGCCAGCGCGCACGGGATCGTCCAGGAGAGCGCCGCGCTGGTCAAGGTACGCGCCGAACAGATCACCCGCGCGATGAACGAGCAGAGTCTCGCGGTCTCCGAGGTCTCGCGCGGCGTGGGATCCATCAACGAGCTCTCGCAGAACAACACGCTGCGCATCCAGGCCATAGCCGATTCGGCGCGCGCGCTCGTGGAGATGATGAGCGGCCTCAGGAACGAGATCGACGAGTTCGGCAAGAACATGGGATCTGGAGGGGACAGGGAGGCAAACGTCGCGGGGACCGATTAGTCCCCCCCAGGATGTGCGCGCGCGGACCGGCCCCAGGGCTTTAGGCTCGAAATAACGCAGGCGAAGACGAGCGTCACCGTCTGCAGGGAGCCAAAAATCATGAGCATCAATTCATTGTGCGTGAACGCGGGACCGCTGAGTGCCGCGAGCCCGCCCTCGCGCGCAAGCTCCACCATCCCCTCCAGCCACGGACCGAGCGGATAGGTGCCGAACATGACCCCAAACAGGCAGATGGCCCGCTTCACCATGACCCAGCGATGCCGGAAAAAGCCCCAGTTGGTCCAGATCGAGTACACCAGCCCGCTTACGAGGCACCCCATGGCCCCCGGTATGATAATGTAGAAATCCACGTAGCGCATCATCGATAATAGGCCGTAAAGCTCCCCGCCGCTCGATGCGGAAATGAAAAACTGCTTCGTCGCGAGCGTGAGCGCGCCTCCCACCCACATCGAAACGGAAAGCAGGTGCAGCGCCTTGAGCCATTTACGTGCAGTGAGCGAAAGTGAATTCATTAATGTACTCCTCGTTGCGCCGAATCATTGCCGCACGGCAGGGATGTTTCGCCGGTGCCTGCGCTACAATACATGCGATCCCGTGCCGGCGCCACAAAAAACCTTACGATTCCCACGTGCCCTTCGAATATTTGCTTACCCATCCCCATAAAGGCACGCCGGATCGAATAACACTGCCGGATATCTTGACTTAATTGCCACGCATTGCTATACTGGGGATGGAACTTATTAGACAAGTAAATGCGTGCAGATTTAAAACTTGACGCCAAACTGTTGCAGATCGCCCTTTCGATCGGATGGACGTCCGAGCCCGGCGTGATGCTCACCGGAGCCCTGTCCGCGATGAGAAAAGCCCTGGGATGCCATGCGGGCGTGGCTGCCCTGTTCGAGGACAACCCCAAAACAGGGCATCCATTCCGCGCAACCGTGTCCCTCCCGAAAGGATTTGATTCACGCCCGGTCTTCCGCGATTTCCTGGACACGGTATACTCTCCCGGAGGCAACGGCCGCCGGGCGAAGTTGATCGGAAAAATTCCCTGCACGCTGTCTTCCAACGCACGCGGACACGCGCAGTATGCCCACTTCCTGCCGCTCGCAGGGACCGGCCTGCTCGTCCTGTTCACGAGGGACAAGCCGCTCGGCTCCCGGACCATTGCCGCTCTGTCCCCCCTCACCGCGCGCCTCGCGTCTGCAATCGTCGGATTCCCCTTCTCCGGGAAGAAATCCCATGCTTCGCGGCAAGATCACGTGACCCGCGAAGCATTCAAGAAATCCAGGACGAAGCTCAGCGACACTCTCCGCACCGTTAGAAAGACACAGGAAGAGCTCAGGACCAGCAAGAACCACCTCGCGCTGATTCTTCAGAGCCTGGGCGAGGGCGTGGTCGTCGTGGGAAGGGACTTCAGGGTAATCGTCATGAACGTGAAGGCGATGGAATACCTCGATTTTGCCCAGAGCGACAAGGAGGTGATCACAATTGATGACCTCTTCTCGCGATGCGAGGGCGACAAGGCGGCCATCCGCTCCTTCATCCTTGACGACAGCGACGACGAGACCGTGCTGGAGGTGACCGTCCATGGTCCGCATACCCCGAACCGCATCCTCGGCATTTCGAAAAACCACATTCGCTACGTCTTCAACAAGGCCTCCGAGATCATCCTGTCCCTGCGCGACATCACCAGGGAAAAGGAGGTCGATCGTCTGAAAAACGAATTCATTTCCAACCTGTCCCACGAGCTCAGGACCCCCATGAACGCCATCCTGGGAGTATCAAAGCTGCTCTCGCGGAAGAACACGGCAAACCTTAACGAGCGGCAGAAGGAAGGGCTCGGGATCATCTACTCGAGCGGCCAGCGCCTCCTTTCGCTCATCAACGACCTGCTGGATCTGTCAAAGATCGAGGCGGGGAAGATGGACATGATCGAGGAGCCTTTCCCCCTGTCCGGGCTCATGGGCGACCTGGACTCGTTCACCCGTGCGCTCGCTGGCGAAAAAAATATTTCAATTGAAATCAGTGTCGATGCGCAGGTACCTGCCACGCTCGTCTATGACCAGAGACGCCTGCTCCAGGTGCTCACGAACATCATGAGCAATGCGGTAAAATTCACCGAGGAAGGACGCATCGAGCTTTCAGTTTTCACGAGCGAGGGCGCGTTGTTTTTCAAGTGCACCGACACGGGGATAGGAATCAGCAGCGAAGAGCTCCCGTACATCTTCGACCGGTTCAGGCAGCTGGACGGGTCCGCGTCGCGCAAGTATTCCGGCTCCGGGCTCGGGCTGTCGCTCTCGAGGGACCTCGTCACCCTTATGGGCGGTGAGATTTACGCGCGAAGCACGAAGGGGCGGGGGACCGAGGTCACGTTTCACCTGCCGCTGCACGCACACGACGGCTCACAGGACACCGCGCCTTTACCGAACGCACGCCCCGGAGTAAATTTCGGCGGCACGCCGTCCCCGGGCCCGGGCGGGCGCGCGCTCGTGCTTGTCGCCGACGACGAGTCGAGCACCAGGGAGATGATCGCCATGGTCCTTGATTCCCGGTACGAGCTCCATTTTGCGGCTGACGGCCGCGAAGCGGTCGAGCTCTTTGAGCGCCTTCAACCCGGCATGGTCCTCATGGACATAATGATGCCGGGCATGGACGGCCACCAGGCATTGAAGATGATACGCGGGAAGCCGGGAGGCGCGGACGTGCCCGTGATCGCGATAACCGCGCGCGCGATGAAGGGCGAACGGGAGCATATCCTCATGAGCGGGTTCGACGCCTATGTCTCCAAGCCGATCGATGACGAGGACCTGATCCGGCAGATGGTGTTCCAGTTCGAGCGGCAGGGCAAGAGAAACAAGACATGAACTTCAATTCAATTTTTCTTTCAAAGCATTGCCCGGAAGGAGGGGTTGCCGAATGGACGAGATAGAAAGTCTTCTTAAAAAAGTGGAACCGGTCATCGACAGCAGAAAACCGCTGGTCCTGGTCGTGGACGACGTCCGCTCCAACATTTTCATCATCGAGGGCATACTCGGGGATGATTTTTCCGTAATAAGCGCCGAAAACGGGAAGGTGATGTGGGGCATGCTCAAGGCGTATAAGCCCGCCGTGATCCTGCTTGACCTCATGATGCCGGAGGAGAACGGGTTCGAAATCCTCGAGAAGCTGCGTGCCGACGCGCAGTACACAAAGATCCCGGTGATCGTCGTTACCGCGCGCGACACCAGGGATGACGTGATAAAAGCCTCACGGCTTGGCGCCGTCGACTTCCTGGTGAAGCCCATCAAGGAGGACGTACTTCTCAGGAAAGTCCACACCGTGCTCAATGCCTGAGGCCGGATGCCGCGCCGGCGCGTCCAGGCGCCCGGCTATCCCCTGAAGTACCGGTCCACCGCGGCGGCGGCCCGGCGGCCGTGGAAAATCGCCCGTACCACGAGGGACTGCCCCGTCGCCGCGTCGCCGGCGGCGAACACGCCCTTTGCCGTGGTCGCGTAATCCGCGGTCTTCACGTTTCCCCTGGCGTCGTAATCGAGCCCCAGGTCCCCGATGAGCCTTGAATGAACCGGGTGCAGAAACCCCATCGCCAGCATGACCAAGTCGGTCCTGATTTCGAAGTCGCTGCCGGGGACCTCCCTCATGTTCATGCGGCCCTGATCGTCCCTGGCCCATTCGACTTTCACGCAATGCGCGCGCTCGACGCGCCCCTTCCCCAGGAATTCCTTCGTCGCTACGCACCACATGCGCTCGCATCCCTCCTCCTGCGAGGTCGAGGTGCGCATGATCGCGGGCCATTCCGGCCACTCCGGGTTCCACGGCTCGTTCCATTCGCGCGGCCGCGGCATGATCTCGATCTGGGTGACCGACGCGGCGCCATGCCGGTTCGAGGTGCCTATGCAGTCGCTCCCGGTGTCTCCCCCGCCGATGACGAGGACATTTCTTCCTTTCGCATGCAGGCCTTCCTCCTCGGAAAGCCTTCCGGATACCAGCCTGTTGTTCGATCCCAGGAACTCCAGGGCGAAGTGAACGCCTTCGAGTTCCCTTCCCTTGATCGGAAGATCGCGCGGCGCCTCGGAACCTACCGTAAGCAGGATCGCGTTGAAGCTCCTCCTTAAAAAGCGCGCCGAGACGTCATCCCCCGCGGTGACGTTGGTCTCGAACTGGATTCCCTCGGCCTTCATCTGGGCGATCCTTCGATCGAGCACCCATTTCTCGAGCTTGAAGTCCGGGATGCCGTAGCGGAGCAGTCCGCCCACCTCCTCGGCCTTCTCGAAGACGGTCACCCGGTGACCAGCCCTCCGGAGCTGCTGCGCGGCCGCAAGGCCCGCGGGACCGGAGCCTATGACGGCGACGCTGCGCCCGCTCTCCCGCTGGGGAGGCCGCGGAACCACCCAGCCTTCCCTGAACGCGCGCTCGATGATCGAAAGCTCCATCTGCTTGATCGTCACCGGCGCCGCGTTGATCGACAGCGTGCACGCGGTTTCGCAGGGGGCGGGGCATATCCTGCCGGTGATCTCGGGCAGGTTGTTGGTGAGCTCCAGACGCTCGTAGGCGTCTTTCCACCGCCCGCGATACACGTAGTCGTTGAATTCAGGAATGAGGTTCACGACGGGACAGCCAAGCGTGTGGCAGAAGGGGATCCCGCAGTCCATGCAGCGGGAGCCCTGCCTGCGGAGCTCCTCCTCCGGCGGAAGTATGACGAATTCCCTGAAATGCCGCACCCTCTGTTCGACGGGCTCGCAGGAATAATTTTTTCGATCGACGGTTATGAACGCTTCGGCATGGCCCATTAACGGAAAACCTCCTCAGTTACGAGCACGTTCTCGGTATCCCTGCTCTCTTCCTTCCTTATCCTTTCGAGCGCCTTGCGGTAATCGATGGGCATCACCTTGACGAATTGCGGGAGCATGGCGTCCCAGTCCTCCAGTATGCGCGCCGCGTAACGGCTGCCCGTGAATCCCACGTGCCGCTCGATGAGCGCGCGCAGGGTCCGCACGTCCTCGGCCGATGAAACCGGCTCGATGTCCACCATCTCCAGGTTGCAGTTGGTGTCGAAGAGCTGGTCCTCGTCGAGGACGTAGGCCACGCCGCCGGACATGCCCGCGGCGAAGTTCACGCCGGTCTTTCCCAGCACCGCGACGACGCCGCCGGTCATGTATTCGCACCCATGGTCTCCCAGCCCCTCCACCACCGCGACGGCGCCGGAATTGCGCACGGCGAACCGCTCCCCCGCCATGCCGTTGATGAAGGCCTCGCCGGCCGTGGCCCCGAACAGGTTCACGTTACCGGTGATAATATTGTTTTCCGGCCTGAAGGTGACTGCCCTGTGCGGGTAGACGACGAGCCTCCCCCCCGAGAGCCCCTTGCCAAAGTAATCGTTC
>CALMJO010000591.1 GCA_937864375.1 uncultured Spirochaetota bacterium | reverse complement strand
GGGAGACGCTGCTTAAAATTTATTCGAACCTGGAATGAGGTTCGCGGGTCTAACCGGAAGTACATCGGCCCCCCGTACCTTCCCGCACGAAGGGGCCCTGGCATATTGAACGATGGTGAATCGCGATGAATCGAACGAAAACTCTTTGCATCCTGGTGCTCGCGGCGGCGCTGCCCGCCGGGGCGCGCGGAGAAGACGGGCCGCTCACCTGGAGAAGGTGCGTGGAAATCGCGTCAATGTACAACCCTGACCTGCTGTCGTCACGTGAGCAGGTGAGCCAGGACGCGGCCGGCGTGGGCGCAGCGCGCAGCACGCTCCTCCCCCAGGTCGAGGCCGACGCGAGCGTATCCACCGGGAAAAAAATGGCCACCTCCGTCCCGGGATCCGGAGACCGGACGAACTCGTACAGCTACGGCATCACGGGCAGGCAGCTGCTCTTTGACGGCCTGAAGTCCGTCTACGACCTGGACAGCGCGGGAAAAAAATTGAGCGAATCCGAATACGGCTACCTGGTTACTTCGGCGAACGTGCGGCTGTCGCTCAGGAGCGCCTTCGTGAGGCTCCTGCGCGCCCAGGAGTCCATCGACCTCTACTCGCGGATCGTGAAGAGGCGGCGGCAGAACCTGGAGCTCGTGAAGATGCGCTACGAGGCGGGACGGGAGCACAAGGGCTCCCTCATGACCGCGCAGGCGAGCCTCGCGCGCGGGGAGGCTGACGCCGCGCAGGCGGCGCGCTCGCTGGTGCTCGCGCAGCGGGGGCTCGCGAAGGAGATGGGTCTGGAAACGCAGTCCCCGCTCGCGGTCACCGGGAGCTTCCAGGCCGGCGAACCGGAGGCGGCGGAGCCGGACTTCGTTCTTCTCGTGAGCGCGAATCCCGTGCTGCAGAAGATGATCCGGCAGAAGGAGATCGCGGAGCTGGGCGTAAAGTCGGCGGGCGCGGGGTACTACCCGCAGGTGTACGGATTCCTGAGCGCCGACAGGACGGGCGCGACCTGGCCGCCCGCGAATACCGAGTGGCAGGCGGGCGTGCAGGCGACGCTACCCCTCTTCCAGGGGGGAGCGAGCTATTATGACGTGCGCGGCAGGGAGGCGGCGCTGCGCAAGGCGCGCGAGGACGTGCGCAGCACCCGGGGAGCGGTCCTGTACACGCTCCAGCAGAAATGGATCGCGTACCGCAACGCGCTGGACGACGCCGGGGTCCAGCTCAAGTTTCTCCGGGCAGCCGAGGAGCGCGCGAAGATCGCGGAATCGCAATACTCGATAGGACTCATCCAGTTCGACAACTGGATTATCATTGAAGACAACCTGGTCCAGGTGCAGAAGAATTACCTGGACGCCCGGGCGGGCGCGCAGGTCGCGGAGGCGGAGTGGATCCAGGCGAAAGGAGAGACGCTCAATTATGAATAATTCCAGGATCGTGAAAATCGCCGCCGCGGCCGCGGTGATCGGGGCCGTCGTGCTGGCATGGAGGCTGGGTGCGCGCAGGGACGACGCGAATACCGCCGTGCGGGAGGTGAAGCCCTGGACGGGCGACATCGCGACCTCGATCGCGACGACCGGGACGGTCCAGCCCATGAACAGGCTCGAGATCAAACCCACCGTGAACGGGCGCATCGAGGAGGTGCTGGTCGTGGAGGGCCAGCGCGTGGGCGTGGGCCAGGTGCTTGCCGTCATGAGCTCGACGGAGCGCGCGGCGCTCATCGACGCGGCGCGGGCGCAGGGCGGATCGTCGGTCAGGTACTGGGAGGAGGCGTACAAGCCCATACCCGTGGTCTCGCTCATCAACGGCACGGTGATCGTGCGCGGCGTGGAGCCGGGGGCGACCGTGAGCACCGCGAGCGCGATACTCGTCATCAGCGACCGGCTCATCGTGAAGGCCGACGTAGACGAGACCGACATAGGCCGCGTGAAGCTGGGCCAGCGCGCCGTGATCGGGCTTGACGCGTACCCCGAGGTGAAGGTGGGCGGAAGGGTCGACCAGGTCTCATACGAATCCAAGGTCATCAGCAACGTGACGATGTACGAGGTGAACATCATCCCCGACTCGGTGCCCGAGGTGTTCCGCTCAGGGATGAGCGCCAACGTGAGCATCATAGGCAAGTCCCGGAAACAGGTGCTCCTGCTCCCGCTCGAGGCGCTCGCCGGGGAGGGGACGGAGCGCTTTGTGCAGGTGAAGGGCCCGGGCGGCGGGGCCGAGAAGCGCTCGGTGGTAACCGGTCTCGCCGACGACAAGACCATCGAGATCGTGTCGGGACTTTCCGAAAGCGACACGGTTCTCATTGTCACGAAAAAGATCGCGACCGAATCGGGAGCGCCCCAGGGCAAGAACCCCTTCCAGCCCGCGCGGCCAAAGTTCCGCTAAAGCTATAAAGGCAACGGAAAGGGAGATGATGAGATAAAGGATTAACGGCGATTGGGGAGATGAGGAAAGTAAAAGGAGATAAGGGGATAGCGACGAACGGCGATAGAAGAGATGGGAATTAATACAGATAAAGTAGCTCGATGCCACTTGCCGTCAAACCAAATCCTTATCTCCTCCATCTCATCAATCCCCCTATCTCCCTTTCTTTTGTCGTTGTTTTTCAAGGAATGAACACATGATCGAACTCAACAGCGTATCAAAGACATACCACACCGGAAAGGTGGAGGTGAAGGCGCTCAGGGGCGTGACGCTCACGATCCGCGAGGGCGAGTTCGTCGCGATCATGGGGGCGTCCGGCTCGGGCAAGTCCACCCTCCTGTCCATCCTGGGGTTCCTCGACAGGCCCACCGCGGGAAGCTACCGCTTCATGGGCAGGGACGTGACCGACTACAGCGACGATGAGCTTTCCGCGCTCAGGAACCGCGTTGCCGGCTTCGTATTCCAGCAGTTCCATCTGCTCCCACGCATGACGGCCCTGGGGAACGCCGAGCTCCCCCTCATCTACGCGGGCAAGCGCCACCTGAAAGAGGACGCGCGCGCCCGCATCGCCGACGTGGGCCTCACGAACCGCGCGGACCACTACCCGGCAGAGATGTCGGGAGGCGAGCAGCAGCGCGTCGCGATCGCGCGCTCCATGGTGAACGACCCCCTGGTCGTCTTCGCCGACGAGCCCACCGGGAACCTCGACTCGGCAAGCGAGACCGAGATCATGGGAATCCTCGCCGGGCTGAACGCGCGCGGCAAGACCGTCATCATGGTCACCCACGACGACGAGGTTGCGCGCTATGCGAAGCGCATCATTCGCTTCCGCGACGGCGAGGTGATCTCCGACACGTCGCGCGTCCCCGGGCGGCGCGCGCACGGCGCAGTTCCCGCCGCACCGGAGCGCATGGAGTCGGACGGGCCCCATAAGCTCCTTGCCCAGGCGGAATTCCTGGACTACATGAAACAGGCGATGGATTCAATCGTCACCCACAAGCTGCGCTCCCTGCTGTCCATGCTGGGCATCCTCATCGGGGTCGCGGCGGTCATCTCGATGCTCGCGCTGGGCGCCGGGGCGAGCGAGTCCATCTCGCAGAGCCTCTCCTCGCTCGGCTCCAACCTCCTCACCGTCATGCCCGGGGCGTTCCGCCAGGGCGGGGTAGCGCTCGAGGCGGGCGCCGTGACGCGCTTCACGCTCCAGGACGCGAAGTCGCTGGCCTCGATCCACGAGGTGAAGCGCGCATCTCCCGCGGTGCAGGGCAAGGTCCGGCTGGTGGCGAACGCGAAGAACTGGAACTCCTCGCTGCAGGGAGTGGGGACCGACTACGAATCGATGCGCGCCGCGACGCCCGTCTCCGGGCGCTTCTTCACCGAGGAGGAGCAGCGCAGCCGGCGGAAGGTCGCGCTCGTGGGCTCAACCGTGGTGAAGAACCTCTTTGACGGCGCCGACCCCGTGGGACAGGCCATCAAGATCAACAGGATTAATTTCACCATCATCGGCGTACTCCCGCCGCGCGGGGCCGGCTTCTTCCGGGACCAGGACGACGTCGCGGTCATACCGGTGACCACTGCGATGTACAGGGTCCTGGGAAAGGAGTACGTGGACTCGATCGACGTGGAGGTGCGCGACGGACTGGACATGGACGCGGGCGCGGAGGCGATCCGCGCGCACATTGTCAGGATGCACCGCCTCACCCCGGAGAACGAGGAGTCCTTCCAGATCCGCGACATGACGCAGCTGCGCGAGGCGCTCTCCAGCACCACGCGTACGATGAGCGTGCTCCTGGGCGCGGTCGCCGCGATCTCGCTCATGGTGGGCGGGATCGGGATCATGAACATCATGCTGGTGTCCGTGAGGGAGCGCACGCGCGAGATAGGTCTCAGGAAGGCCATTGGCGCGCGCAGGCGCGACGTGCTCGTCCAGTTCCTCATAGAATCGGCGCTCATGTCGCTGTCGGGCGGCGTCGCGGGGATCGTGACGGGGGTAGCGACCTCGGCGCTCATCGCTGTGATGGCCGGGTGGGCCGTGAAGGTGACGGTCTTCTCGATCGTGCTCTCCAC
>CALMJO010000590.1 GCA_937864375.1 uncultured Spirochaetota bacterium | reverse complement strand
TCCATCGCGTGTTCCTTTTCCTTCTCGAGGGCTTTGCGGTATTCGGAAGCGCCTTCCGCGGAATGCTGGTTCCTGTTGAACAGGGGCAGCGGGGTCGAAATGCCCAGGCCGAACCTCTTCTCCTGGAGCGGAGAAGCGTCATAGCCGTAATACCCCGAGACGGCGATATCCGGGTACGCCTCCCGCCTGAGAAGCTCCATGGACGCTTTCATCTGCTCCGACTGGATGGACAGTTTTCTCACAAGAATATTATTGGTCACGGCATCCGCCCACAGCCCCTCCCGGTCGATCGGTTTTCCATCAACGAAATAGGCGGCATCAATCGTAATCCGATCCGGTTGCCTGAGGAAGACGTTTAGATTGTGCCAGATCACGAACAGGTGCGCTTTTAACCCGTTATACTCCCGCAGGGATTCCTTGAGAGTGTTCTCGATTATTATTTTTTGCGCCACGGTTTCAGGGGAAACCAGGGGCCTGTTCGAGATCGCGGCCTGCAGTAGTCTGAAATGATCGAGCCTTCCCTGGAAATGCTCCAGCAAATCCTGTATCGTTTTGTACTGGTAGGCGTATTGGAGCACGTTGAATTTTACCAGCTTCTTCTTTTCCTCGAGGGTGAGGTTCGCGAGATCCCTGTTGAAGGAAAGCAGGGAAGACTTCAGCTCCCGCTTGCCGGGAAAAATGAGGGGCTGACTTAGGCTCAAGGAATAGGAAAGACCCCTGCCCGCTCCCTGGGACTTTGAACCGAATTCCGCGGCGAAAGACGGATTCGGCCAGAGCAGGGCTTGCTGCATTTCCCAGCCCGCCGCTTTAATCTCCAGCTCCCCGGACTCCAGGAACGGGGAGTTTTTTTCAGCCAACTCGATAAGACGACTGAGAGTGAAGGGCTCTCCGGAATCCGCGATCGATGACAATGCCATGAAAACGGCGAAGCACAGCAGTAGCATTCGATTCCGCGCGACCGGTTTGCGTGCGACTCGCACGCCATTGTCCCGGAAAATCCGCATATTTTTCCTGGTTAACGGATAAATGAATATATTGGACGAACAACGATTGAATAGAGTATTCTTCATGAAAATTTTCCTCGATTAGGCGTTAAAGGGAAATGACGGCACGCTCGTTGCGTTTCCGCTGCAAGACGTGCGGGATGCTTTAGGCGAGGCGGGGTGGAGCCCTCATGGGCAATAAACAAGGCTTATTTACCGCGGTGATACGGGATTGATCAAGAACGATTCTCTTGCCGGGCGGCGGCCAGATAAACACTGTCCTTGAGGGAGCTATGCATGCGCCGAATTCATCTGAAGAGCTGCCGGCAAGGACATTTTCACATTCGACCTTTGCCGTTACGATCAGGGCTGAGACTGCCAGCGCGTCATCGTCCAAAATTTTATTAAAATTTTTCGCATGATCCCGCGCATGGGCGTCTTCCTTCGGTTCCGCCACCGCATGCTTGTGCACGTACCGGCTCCGGCCATTGAGGTCGGTGTGCGCATGGGTGACGCCAGTGCCCGAAATGAGCAGTACCGCCGCCAGCAACGACGCATTGAGATAGCGCACTATACCCATTATCTTCATGAATTGTCCAACCGCAACAAACTAAGCATCATGGCAAATCCAGTCAATAAAAAAACACATCGCGTGTCTCCCCGTGGTGAAGGCCGCACACCCTTATGATGCGAGGAATCTAGAACAAAGGATGCTCGAACGACAGATAAAAGAACAGGTTATACTCCCTTCCCGATTCGCTGAAGATGACCGGGACCGCGATGCCTGGAACAATCTGCAAACCGGATTCGAAATTAAGCGCAAAGCGCATTCCCGGATTCAGAATAAAGGTCTGTTTCCTCCCGGTTTTTCCTCCGGGAAGCACCGATTCCACCGAACCGTATACGCCTTCCAGCATAAGGTTGAAAGTGTTGCTCGCGAGGAAAATGAGGCTCATTCCCGCGTTGTAATCGATTACGTTCGCCCTGTCTCCTCCCGGCTCCCGCGCTCCCTTTACGTACGTGAGCCCTGCGTTCAGGTGAGTCACCAGGCGGTCCCCAATCTCCACGCTGAGCGGCAGGTTCGCCTGGACGCCCGTTGCCCCCCGGCCCAGGCCCTTGGCATAATCCCCCGTTGGAAGAACCGCCGAAAGCCGGGGCGCAAAGGCGACATGCTCCCTGGCCATGGCCTGGTAGCGGTAATTAAGGAAGATATCGCCCACCCCGGTCACGGTTTGGTCCTCGGTAAAGTGATAAACGGGAATGGCGTACGAAAGCTGGTGCGCCTGGCCCGGAACCGGCCATTCCTGGGTAAAATAGTATGCCCATTCCCGGTTCTTCATGTACTGGAAGGACTGAATGTGTTGCACCACACCCGCTTCCTGGTTGTATGCCTCTTCCACGAAAAAAGAGTTGTCCTGGATCTTTCCCGCGCGCGCATCGTTCGGATTCAGGGAAAGGACGGCCGCTGATGCGAGCACGCATAACCCGATCTTCATATTTGACATGGTTGATCCCCCCATTCCATTTTTTCCCGGCCGGGCGCCGCCGCGCCGGGGAGACGACTCCCGTTCATTCCACGTCTTTCTCCTTCGCCATCATGCGCAGCTCCTCGGCCGTGAATATCTTCTCCACGTCCAGGACGATGATGAGCTTCCCGCCGTGGTCCGCGATGCCGCGGATGTAATCGGTGTCGATGTTCACGCTGAAGTGCACCGTGTCCTGGATCGCGTCCGCCTGGAGGCTCACCACGTCCGACACGGCGTCCACGATCACGCCAATGAGCTTCCCCCGGGACTGGACGACCATGATCACGTTGATCTTGTCATACTCCTTGCCGGGGAGCCCGAACTTGATCCTGAGGTCCACCAGGGGCACCACGACGCCGCGCAGGTTGATCACGCCCTTCATGAAGGGCATGGAATGGGGCACGTGCGTAATCTTCTGCATGCCCACGATCTCCTGAACCTCGAGTACCTGGATGCCGTAGCATTCGTTCATCAGGTCGAACGTGATGTACTGGTGCTCGTCCAGCGCCGCCTTTTTCTCTTCCCGTGCCGTCAGTCCCATAACGCGCTCCTAAAAGAATATGGTCTCGGAATCCTGTACCGTTGCGTCGTGTATCTCGTTGAACAGGGAGACGATCATCATTGCCCGGTACTCCCCTTTCACCGCGTTCTTTTTCAGAATATCCCGCGCGCGCGCCGCCAGGTCCACCTGGCTCATGAGCTCCGCGCGCACGATATCCGCGCTTCCGCATACCCTGTCGGTCCCCTTTTCATGAAGGCAGGAGAGCGCGCCTATGACCTCCGAAAGCGCCTCGCGCCGGGCCTCGTACGCTTCCACGAAACTGCTTATGCTCTTCCTGCTGTCCGCCACCCTCTCCGAAATGTTCTCGTAGTACTTGCGGGATTCGAACAGCTCGACCGACACCTTTTTGATGGCCTCCACCCCGTTGCGGAGGCTGCCCTCCTCCCGGCGCGAATTTTCGGAGTAGCGGTCGACGGAGGCTTCCATGTCGCCGCTCACCCCGCGGTAAAGGACCAGGAGCCCGGCCACCACCTGCTTGATCTTCCCGGGAAGGGAGCTCACCTCGGACAGGGCGCCCCGCAGCTCGCGCTCCAGGGTGCGGTGCCTCGAAAGCTCGATGCGGGTTATCATCGTAATGACCTCAAGCCTGCGGGTCACCTCGGCGATACGGTCGAAGAAACGCGTGAACCCCCGCATGCTCTCCAGTATCCGCCTGGAGATCGCGAACACGGAGTCCTTGTCGGCGATGATTCTTTCGATGAAGTCGACATACATCGTTTTCACCTGCTCGATGCGCCCGCAAATCCGGTCGATCCTCTCGCCCCCCTCGCCC
>CALMJO010000589.1 GCA_937864375.1 uncultured Spirochaetota bacterium | reverse complement strand
GTACAGCGACAGGATCGTGATGAGCAGGTCCCGCACCCTGTAGAGAATGCCGGGCAGGGCCCTTCCGGAGTTCCAGTCCGTGGGAACGAAGCCGGGCTTTTTCGCGAACGCAAGAAAGAGGTCCGGGAAGATGAATGCGAAGATCCCGAAGACAATCGCGATCGCCAGGCCGGCGGTGTAGATCGCGCGGTTCACGCGCTTCAGCGCGGGGGTGAGCTCGAACACGTGGTGGAAGACGTAGGGAAGGGCGAAAAGGTAAAAGCCGACGATGATCGCCTCGATCCGGTGAAACTCCATGCCCAGCCGGTCCATTCCAAGGACGCTCAACACGATTACCAGGATGTCGTTGCCGGAATATAACATTCCAAGGGCGCCGATGTAGACCGTCGCGAGATAAAGCCGTGACCCCGTTGAAGAGTACACGTAGACGTACAGGAAAGTACCTATGAGCATTATTCCCGTGCAGAAGGACAACAGGGCGATGGACGCAAGTATGGTAAGCACCTATGAGCTCCTCCCGTGGCGGGCGGCGACCGCTGCGCCGACCCTGGTACGGTTGCGCTTGAATTCTATACGCGGGCGCAATGAACCGCAAGCAATAATTCGGGGGTTGACTGCTGATGCGCGGGATTGTATAATGCTCCGTCGGCCCGCGGATGTATATTCGCAGCACCTGCTCCGCATTTCCGGCCGGGAGGTTTCCATGAACACTGCAACGCTGATCGGCGCCCAGAAAAAATGCGGGGCCTTCCTCTGCCTCCTCGCGTGCACCGCAGTCTCGGCCGCATCGATCTTCACCGCGTCGCTCGTGCAGCGCGACTGCGGCAGGGTGGAGGTGCGCGACGTCTGGTTCGCCAACCAGGGCGGCATTCCCGTGCGCGCCAAGCTCTTTGTGCCCGCGGGCGCATCGGGCGCGCAGCGGGTTCCCGGCATGGTCTACATCCACGGGTACCAGAACAACCGCGAGACGGGGGACGCCTACTCGATCGAGACCGCGCGCCGCGGCATCGCGGTGCTCAACATAGACGCGATCGGGCGCGGGCATTCCGGCATCCCCGGCCGGCCCGACGAGCCCGGGTTCGACCCCACGTACGGGGGAACGGCGGCGGTCGCGTACCTGCGCTCGCTCGAGTTCGTGGACGGCGCGCGCGTGGGGATCATGGGCCACAGCCTGGGCGCGGAGATGGCGTACAAGGTCGCGCTGAACGACCCTTCGCTCAGGGCGCTCGTCCTCACGGGCTACGCCTACACGACCCAGGCGACGCCGGAGATGCCGCGCAACATGCTCATGATCATAGGGAAATACGACGAGTTCAGGGCGCGCATGACGGGCACCCGCGACATAGAGCGCGAATGGATGGGAAGCGCGGCGACCGCGAAGGCCTTGGGCGCGGCCGACGCCAAGCTCGCGACGACATACGGCGACTTCGCGAAGGGCACCGCGCGCCGCGTCGAGGTGCCGCCCGTCACCCACGTCCAGGAGTCGCACAGCAGTGAGGCGATCGCCCAGACGCTTTTATGGCTTCGCGCGGCGCTTGCGCCGGCGGGTGACCGCTGGATCGACGAGCGGAGCCAGACATGGATGATCAAGGAATACGCGACGCTTTTCGCCATGCTTGCAGGGTTCGCGGCGCTCTTTCCGCTTGCCCTCATGCTCATGCGCACCAGGTTCTTCGGGGCTCTCCGTCGTGACCACGAGCGCTACGCGTGCGCCGCGCGCGACTACGTAAAATTCACCGCCGTGAACGGCGCCCTCATGTGGCTTTACCTTCCCCTCATACTCGTGCTCTTTGGCGTCCACAAGTACCTGGTCCCCATCGACCGGGCCTTCCCCATGATGATGGTGAACGCGATCGTGTGGTGGCTCCTCTGGGTGAACGTGATAGGGCTTCTTCTCTTCAGGCGCTGGTTCCGTAAAAATGCGTCGCCGCGCGGCGTTACGCTCGCTGACCTTGGAGTGTCATTCGCGGAAAAGGGCCTTTCGCTGGACAGGGGCGCGCTCGGGAGGGCGGCGCTCCTTGCGATAGTCCTCTTCGCGTTCATGTACCTCGTGGAGCTCGCGGCGGAAAAATGTGCGCTCGTGAACTACCGGTTCGTCTATCCCTTCATGAACGATCTCACGGCCTACCGCGCGGGCATGTTCGCGCTCTATTTCCCCTTCGTGCTCTTCTGCCTGGTTGTCACCGGGATTTTCCTGCACGGCCAGCTGCGCAGGCCAGCGGAGCGCGGATGGCTCGGGACGCTCGCCGCGCGCTCCGGGTATTCGGTCCTCGCCCTCTGCCTTCCGCTGGTGCTCTTTCTCATGATGCAGTATGTGCCGCTCTTCGTAAACGGCTTCATCCCGTTCACGGGCCCCAACGGGCTTTTCGTGGTGTTCGTGATCAACATGTTCCCCATGATCGCGCTCTTCGCGCTTACGGCCGTGCTCTCCGTGTGGATGCACCAGCTCACCGGCACGGTGTACGCGGGGGCCGGGCTCAACGCGCTCATCATAACCTGGGTGCTCGCCTCGTCGCAGGTGATCGCCCCCATACCCGTATAAGGAGTTTGCCCATGGACCTTCCCGTGATCTTTCTCGCCTTCTTCACCGCGACCGCGATCGCGCACCTGGCCGCGGAGGCCGTGAGCTCGCTCCCGGGTCGTTTCGCGACAAAGCCGTTCCTCGTGCTTTCCCTCGCGCTCTACTACGCGTGCTCCGCCGTGTCGGTGAACTGGCTCATGCTGGCGGCGCTGGCCGGCGGATGGCTGGGCGACATCTTCCTCATGATTCCCGATCCGCAGAAGACGCGCCGCTGGTTCAGGCCGGGGCTTGCCGCCTTCCTGCTGGGACACGTCTTCTACATCGCGGTATTCGCCTCGTACGCGGGAAACGCGGGCAATGTGCCGGCCTGGGGCTGGTGCGCGCTTCCCGTGTACCTGGCCGCGGGCGCCGTGGGATTCAGGCTCATCGCGCCCCACGCGGGGAAGATGCGACCGGCGATCGTCGCCTACATCGTCATCATCGTGCTCATGGGCGCGGCGACGGTGCTCCCGCTGGGCGCGGTGCGTCTCCAGGGCGCGCTCCTGGCAATGGCGGGGGCGCTTGTCTTCATGGTGAGCGACACGGTGAACGCCTACAACAAGTTCGCGCGGGAGATCACGCACGAACGGCTCTATACGATGAGCACCTACCTGGGCGGGCAGTTCCTCATCGTTCAGGGCTATCTCATGTTCCCGTCATAGCGCTCCGCGAACAAATGGGACGACGAGAGGCCCGTCAACGAGCACGCCCACGCGGGCGCTGCGCTTTTTTTCCAGCGCGGATTCGATCGCTTCTTCAATTGAGCCCGCACGCGAAAGCCATGCCTGCGCGATCTCCGTGCGGGAAAGCCCGTCCGTGACTATGCGTATGTCGAAGCACGAGGCGAGCCGGGCGTGGATGAGCGCCTGCCACTGGTCAGGGACCGTTTCGCTCCTTTCCTGGAGCGCGCGCGCGGCCTCTCCGGGATCCGCGAACTCCTTCAGGAGCGCGGCGTAGTTGCCGTGGGACGGCATCCCGTCCACGCACGCGGCGGCCATGACGATGGTGCCGCCCTGAACCGTTATGCGCGATGCGGCGCTCATCCCCTTTACCGCCTGGTAGAGGTTCTGGTCGAGCGGGTAGCCGCTGTTGGAGGTCACGACGACGTCAAAGGGCGCGTCAACCGGGGCGAACGCGTGCTCCCGCACGAAGGCGCACCCCTGCGCGTGCGCCGCGAAGAGCTCTCCCGCGAACACGCCCGTTATGCGCTTTTCAGGGTCCAGCGCCACGTTCACGCAGAAAGAGGGCGGCGCGAGCCGCGCGGCCGCCGCGATCTCCTCCCAT
>CALMJO010000588.1 GCA_937864375.1 uncultured Spirochaetota bacterium | reverse complement strand
GTTATGGACAAATCCGTGCCGCGCGCCGCGGGGCATGAAGGAGGAGGAGCGCAATGGAAGACATACTCAGGACCGCGAACGAACTGGGCCTCATGATAAAGGGAACCGAGCTCTACAGGCGCTACGAGGAGGTCTCCCGCAAGCTCGACGCCGATCCTCCCTCGCGCGCGCTGCTCGAAGAGTACGCCAGCCTGAGCGAGGCGATGTACATGAAAGAAGAGCAGGGCGCCCCGATCGAGCCCGCCGACAAGAAGAACCTCCAGGAGCTCTCGGAAAAGGTGAGCGCGAACCAGCTATTAAAGGAGTTCATCGCCACCCAGAGCTACTTCATGAACCTCATGATGCAGGTGCAGAACGCCATCAGCAATCCCAAGGGAGAGCCGCGCACCAAGTCGGGAATCATCACCCCCGGGACCTCCGGCAAGATCATCACCGGGGTGTGACCGGGCACTCCCGGCGTGCGCCCGTATGCGCGGGCGCTTTTGACGTTCAATGCATTAACCGTAGTCGCCCTTCAAGGGAGATGACGGGATGAAGGATCAACGGCGATTGAAGAGATGAGGATTGGGGTGAGCGGTATAATGGTGTCATTTCGACCGCAGGGAGAAACCTTGTTGAATATCGAAGGCAGATAAAATTTCTCACCCCAAACGACGGGGTTCGAAATAAAACGGTCGGTAGCCCAAAATCCTTTATCCCCCCATCTTTTCAATCTCCACATCCCCCTTTCCTTGAAGCGCTGACGAGGACGCGGTCAATTCCTCGCGATGATCTCGTCCAGGAGGCGCAGGACCTCCGTGGGCAGGGTGGGGAGCGACGGCGCGGGCTTGCCGGGCATGAGCTCCCTGAACAGGTATTCCGCGGTGAACTCCAGGGTGCGGGCGGCCGTGTGTTCGGATGCGAGTTCCTTGCGCCACTCGGTGCTCTCGTTAATATGTCGGAACAGCACCAGGTTGGTCACGAATGCGAAAACCGTGTAGACCAGGAATACCGGGTAGCGCGTCTCGAAACATCCCTCACGTATTCCGTCCATGATGATATTGAGCACGACCCCGCGGCGGCTGGAAATCAGCTGCTCCTGGTTTATTTTCCTTAGATAGCGGCTTCCGTCCGAAAGCTCCCGGAAGATTATCTTGTAGATGTTTTCGTCGCGCTGCTTGAGGAACAGGTTCACCACGAGGTAGAGCGCGATGTACAGGCGCTCGGGCGGGGCGAGCCCGAACACGCCCAGCGTTTCCAGCAGCTTTTCCCTCTCGATATCGCCGAATATCTGCCTGAGTACCTGGAGGTAGAGCTCCTCCTTGCTCCCGAAATGGTAATGCACGAGCGCCGGGTTCACCCGGGCCGCGCGGGCGATGGACCCGATGCGCGCGCCGGAAAGCCCGTGTCCCGCGAATTCCCGCCGTGCCGCGGCGAAGATCCGGTCGCGCGGAGATTCCCTGGGTTCAGTCTTTCCTGATTTCATCCATTAATCCCAGCAGCTGGACGAGCACCCGGCGCGAGTCCACCTGGTCCGTGATGCGCACCAGCTCGTAGTTCAGGAGCGCGTTGCGGTCCTGTATGACGAAGTACAGGTCGCTTTGTCCCTGGAAATATTTTCTCTCGTCGGCCGCGAGCTGCACGCCCGCCTGCGCTATGAGCTCGTCGTCCTGCCTGATTACACCCTCGTAGGTGCGCGCGGTCTCCCTGAGCTCGTCCACGCTCTGCGCGTAATTGCGTTCGAACGCCTTCAGGTCATGGTCCCATCGCTTCAGCATGGCGCGCGTCTGCTCGAGCCTCCCCTCGCCCAGGCTGTTCTGGAGCGGATAGGTGAGCGTGGCGCCGGCGGCGTAGTTGGGGTAGGGGAGGCTCGCGAACGCCTCGCCGCGCTCGAGGGTGTAATTGCGCGCGCGGTAGGAAAACATCGCCGTGAGCTCGGGCAGGAGCTCGCTCCTGTCGCGCTCAAGCGTTTTCAGGAGCAGCTCGCGCGAGAGGTTCAGTATCTTCATTTGCCTGGTGTTGTAAATGGAAAAGTGCTCCGGGACGCGCGCCGGAAGCTCGAGCGCGTCCGCGGGGATGAGCCCCGGGTCCGCGGACGGTGCAGGCTTGTTGTAGCACCAGCGGTATACCTTTTGCGAGAGGTAGCCAAGCCGCACGGCGGCCATGTCGCGCGCCTTCGCGTACTCGATGGCGACGATGCGCGCCCTCGCTACGTCCCCGATGTCCGAAAGACCGTTCGCGAACTTGTTCGCGACCGTCGCGACCAGGTCCTCGCCGTTCTTCACGTTCCGCGAATAGATGTCCTGCTGATGCCAGGCGAGGTACCACGAGAAATAGAGATTGTAGAGGTCGACGATGATCGACTCGATGCTTTCGTCGACGGTTTGCTTCATGATGAGCCTGTTGAGCTCCGCCTGGCGCACCGGGAAGCGGTCGATGATGCCGAGCCAGTTTTTCAGGAGCGGCTGCTGGACCTCGAGATAGGCCTCGGGGTTATAGAGGATCGCATTGATTAAATTTGGAGTCAGGGGGCTCTGATTAACAAGAAGGGCGCTCCTGTTAAACTCCACTCCGCCGCGAATCCTCGTACCCGTCCACGGTGAAATCCAGGAAAGCCCCGTGCCCACGTTGTCGGTATCCTTTTCGAGGATGCGCGAGGAGCCGTACTGCGTGAACGGCCTGTCGTGGAGCCGATTGTAGTGGAGGTCAAAGATGATGTCGTTCACCGCGCCGGCCTGTATCTCCACAGATTCCGATTCGCGGATGCGCGCGAGCTCGCGGAAGATCTCGGGCGTGTGCAGGACGGCGCCGTCTATGAATTCCCGGATAGTCAGGACATGCGGCGCGGGTCCGGCGGCGCGGACCGCGGACGGGATGAGGATTGCGCATAACGCGACCGGCAGCATCGCGCCGGCGAACGACAGGATTGTTTTCTTCATCGCTTTTTCCGTCCCGCTTCCTTTTTTACGTCGGACGTGATCATGCCGTCAATGAGGTGAATCTGCCTCCCCGCGCGGGCGGCGAAGTCCATCTCGTGCGTCACCAGGAGTATGGTGGTCCCGTGGTTCCTGTTGATGTCCTCGAAGATGCCGAGCACCCTTTCTCCGTTGATGGAGTCCAGGTTGCCGGTGGGCTCGTCGGCGAAGAGGAAGTCGGGCTCCATGATGAGGGAGCGCGCGATGGCGACGCGCTGCTGCTCGCCCCCCGACATCTGGCTTGGAAACTTGTTGATGCAGTGGTCGAGCTCGAACTCGTGCAGGAAATGGAGCGCCTTGCGCCTCTTGTCCTTTTCCCTCTTGAACTTGCGCGCGGGCATGAGAATGTTCTCGAGCGAGGTGAGCTCCGGGAGCAGGTAGTGGAACTGGAAGACGAAGCCCACGTGCCCGTTGCGGAAATCGTGCAGGGCGGAGCTGTCCATGCGGTGCACGTTCTTACCCGAGATGTAGACCTCCCCGGAGGTGGGATCGTCCAGGCCGCTGGTCACGTACAGGAGCGTGGACTTTCCCGAGCCGGATCGCCCCGTGATGGCGACGAACTCGCCCCGCTCCACGGTGAAGCTGATGCCTCGCAGCACCTCGGTGGGCGGATCCCCAAAGCTCTTCACGAGCGTCCGGCAGTTTATGCCGGCAGTCATGAAAGCGCCTCCATGTTCCACGAATGGTGCATGGTTCCGCAGGCGCCTTTCAAGGGGGATGAAGAGATGAAGGGAGATGGAAGAGATAAAGAAATGATTTTTATCTCTGGATGAAACGCAATAAACCCCGCGAGACCCTCTTTGCCCCTTCCGGGGGTGCGGGGGGCCTGACAATCTATTATCTCATCCATCTCGTCAATCCCCCGATCTCCCTTTCCGTTGTCGTTGGTTCCTAAGCTTTTCCGCATCATGAATTCCTTATGATGTCGATGGGCGAAAGCCTGCCCGCGTTGCGCGCGGGGATGATGCTGGCAAAAATGGAGCTCGCCAGCACGATCATGAACGCCTTAAGGTAGATGGCCGCGTCCCAGGAAATGGGCATGTGACCGGAGCCGATGCTGATCTTGATCGTCTCGATGCGCGAGCAGGCGTACGCCCCAAGGCCCATCCCGCTGAGCGCTCCCAGCAGGCCCAGGATCACTCCCTGTACCAGGAACAGGAAGATCGTGTCCATCTGGTCGTAGCCCACGCTTCTAAGAATAGCGATCTCGCGCTTCTTCTGGTTCACGACCATGTTGAGAATATTGTAGATCCCGAAGGCGACGATGAGCATGATCGTGAAGGTGGTCACGTTGCGCACTATGCCCTGCGTCTTGAGCGTCACGCGCACGTCCTCCTTGGCCTGGTCCCAGCTTTCCACGCGGTCGGCGGTGGTCTGCTGCCACTCGGTTGCGGTATCGGCCGACGATTCGACGTTTTTCAGGCGCACCACCAGGTCCGAAATCTCCCCGGGCGACTGCGTGATCTTCTGCACAGTCGAGATCGAGGAATAGGCGATCCGGGAGTCGATCTGCTTCACGCCCGTGCGGTAGACGGAAACGATCTTGAGAGGGAATACGACCCCGTGCGGGTTCACCACTGAGAGGGAGCCGTTGAAGGAACAACCCAGGCGCTTCATCATCTCCTCGCCCACGAGCACGAGGGAATCGCCGCGGGCGATGTCGGTGAACCGGCCCGCGATGATGTCCCGCTCGATGTTGGTCACGCGGGACTGCTCGGGCGCGTTCACGCCGACGAGGCGTATGGGTACGGAAAACTTTCCGTGCGCGAA
>CALMJO010000587.1 GCA_937864375.1 uncultured Spirochaetota bacterium | reverse complement strand
AGATCTAGTACGGTCTCGTGGGCTCGGAGATGTGTATAAGAGACAGGTCAAACAGTTTGGTGTTGTCGCCGCAGGAATGGAGGACGAACTTTGCGCCCCGGTCGTGGACCCTGCGTATGATTCTCCTGTAGCGCTCGCCGAATATGTCCTCGATCATTTTGGGGCTCAGGAAGGGCCCCGTCTTGTAGGCGAAGTCGTCCATCTGCACCACGACCTTCGCGCCCGCGTCGAGGATGGCGGCCTGCGTCTTCGTCGTGACCTCCTCCACGATGTCGAGGAAGCGGTTCACGTAGTCCGGGTGCCTTCGTATCCACAGCGGCGCCTTGTCGATGCCGAACGACCAGTTCATGGATTCCTGAAGCCCGCCATAGAACCCGCACCCGAATATGCACGCCCTCTCGCCGTAGCGCGCATAGAGCTTTTTGTAATAACGGTACACTCTTTGGGCGATCGCGTCCGCGTCGGGCCACCACCTCCACGCGTCGAATTCCTCGGGCGTGGTGATGCCGGGGCCGCGGTACATGTAGCTCATGTTCCCGTGTCCGTCCTCGATGACATTGTAAATTGAACCGGTGGTCAGCGCGATGGTCTTCGCGTCGAGGAAGAACCAGGTGTCGTCGTAGTACGCCCATACCGCGTCGAAGCCCATCTCGATCTGCGCGAGGTTGCGCCGGTGCAGTATCCCGGCAAGTATGGGCCGGATGAAATGCCCGGTAATCACAGGGCCGAGGGAATTCAACAGGAAGCGCGTTACCGGAAAGTTGAGGCTCGCCGACGACGAGATGAGCGGGGCCCCTA
Organism: uncultured Spirochaetota bacterium; assembly: GCA_937864375.1. Taxonomy (GTDB): domain Bacteria; phylum Spirochaetota; class UBA4802; order UBA4802; family UBA5368; genus FW300-bin19. The sequence goes on along the minus strand of CALMJO010000587.1, from coordinate 4,513 downwards.
GCACCTCGTTCGCCGTCCTGCTCTCCATCATGGCGCAGAACACGGGAACCCGGTCGACGGGCTTGCCCTCGAAGGTGCGCAGTACGCGTTCGACGGGACTCATATCTTCCATGGAGACCTCTGTTGTAAGTGACGTTGTGCTTCGATAGTATGCGCGTACCCGGCTGACGCCATGCGCCATCACGATCACTTCACGGCAGATAATATTTTTCAAGCATTTTTAGCGGGGGCCGAATCGCTTTTTGCCCGTCACGGTGCTCATTCGGGTAAAAGGTACCTCTCCGGAATCCTCACCACGGACTCGCTCGTGTTGATCACCGCGCGCCCTTTCCAGTCTGCTCCGTGAACCAGCAGGAGATACGGGTTCGTGGCCCCGGGAAACGGTATCGCGATCTTTGCGTCAGGCAGCGCAGATCCCATCCACGAGGCCGCGAGCCGCGCGTGCGGTGAATCCTTCCACGTTGCGGCAACCCGTTCCGCATCGTGCCGTGCGCCGGTTTCATCTCCCGAGAGTCCCCCGAGCAGCGCGCGCATGAGCAGGAGCGGCGCGGTTTCCCCCACAATGCCAATGGCCCTGTCCAGCCAAACGCGGGAAGGCTCACGATCGTTCTTCAGAAAGCAGTCAGCGCACCTGAGTGCCTCCTGGAAGCCCGACGGCCCCAGGTCCAGGTCCGGCAGGCGCTTCATCAGGCCCAGGTCAAAGGCGAAAAAGCGTCCGTGGCATCCGGGGATGACCGCGTCGCTCACCCAGAGACGCTTCTTCCCCGGCTCCATGATCATCGAGAACGAGGTGACGTTGCGCGTGATGGTCGCCCGCGGCGCCGGGTTCCGGTGGAAATACCCCTCTGCCTCGCGCGGCCAGGGATCGCGGAGCATTGCCGCCGCCGCGTGTGCGTCCATCTTTCCCGCGTATGCGCGGTACAATTCATCGTATGCCGCATAGCGCGGGAACTTTTCCCAAAGCTCGTTTGTCGTCATGCTGCGCCAGTCGCCCAGGTGGTCCCGCGGCGCGAGCGTGTCCGACCTGAAGCTGTTGGTCGACCAGATTGCCCCGTCCTGCATGGGCCGCACGGCATGGACACGCCCCGCGGTTTCGAGCGCCACGGCGCGCTCTTCCTTTGCGCTCCCGATTATGATGATGTCCGCGAGCGGGCGCGGAAGCGTTTCCACCACGATGCGCACCGCGTCGTCGATCGTGCGGGCATACTGCAACAGGCGGCGAAGCGTCACGATAAAGGGAACGATCGGCCCCCCGATCCCCTGGAAAAGCTCGTTCGTGGAAAGATGCGTGTTGTCCCACGCGACGGAGATTCCCTCGGCGTTAATCCCGGCGTTCGCGCCCACGGTTCCCACGGTGTTCACGGTTGCGAAGGGAATTCCCTCGTCCGGCTCGTAGAAGATCGCGGCGAGGTAGGGCTGGATGATCGCGTGCTCCGGGAGCATGAGGTCGTAGTTGTAGCCGTGCAGGAGGGAATCGTCCGCGGTCACGGGCCCCAGCCCCGCGAACTCGGAGCAGCCGTGCGTGAGGAGCATCTCCCAGACCGCGGTCGCCACCAGCGGCTCCACCGGGTGCGCCCCCGCGCCGTGCGCGATCCCGCGCAGCTCCTCCACGTGGTCAGCCCCCAGCGTCTTCCAGTACGCGGAGGCGTAATAGAAGAGCACGGGCTTCGCGAGCGCGCGCGGCACCGGCACAAGCGTCGCGACGTACTCGTAGGCCTCCGCGCGGAAGCGCTGGATGAGGCCGCGCGCCAGCGCCCCGTGCTGGTAGCCCATCTCGTAGGGCGACCCCTTGAGGTAGAGCGCCGTGAGCGCTCCCGCCCGCTCCATGCGCGCGCGCGCCAGAACGTAATCGTGACGCCGCCGCGGAAGGCGCTTCGCGCGCGCGGGAACGAAGGCCAGCAGTGCATCGCCCATCGCCATGCTCATTGGTGCGCCTCCCCTTTCCCCGCCGCGCGCAACGCGACGTGATCCCTGAGCGCCTTCATGTCGGCGGGCGCGGTTTTCAGGATGAGGAGCGCTACGATTATTCCAAGCGAGAGCGTGATCGTGACCACGGCCTGGAATCCCGTTCTGAGGTCGCCCTCGGAGAGCCCCTTCCAGATGCCGGCGTAATGGCTGATCGCGCCGATCCCGAGCGAGGAAAGCGAGGTGAAGGCCGCCATGAGGAGCCCTCCGAATGCCGTTGCCGACGAGCGCGTCTCCGGGGGAACCACGTCGTACAGGATCACGCTTATGGGCGACATGATCATGTGGCCGAATATCCCCATCACGAAGCCCGCGACCATCACGGATCCCTGAGTGTCCATCGAGAACACCAGCGCGGTCATGGCGAGCGACCCGGTCATCGAGACGAGCGCGACCCAGACTGCGGAGAGCTCGGTCTTCGCGCGGAAGCGGTCCGTGAGCCAGCCGCCCAGGATATTTCCCACCACGAAGCCCCCAATGGCTGGCAGGAGCGCGAGCGCCGCCGCGTCGGCATTGGGGCTGATCTTCTGCCGGAGCAGGTATGCCGGCGTCCAGAACGAGAAGGCGTACCAGGTCGCGCCCTCGCACGCGTCCAGGAGCCACACGAGGAGCACGGTCTTCGTGCGCAGCGTCTGCCCGAGCTCTTTCCAGGAAAAGGAGCCGGCATATCCTCCCGCATCGGCCGCGGCCTCCTCGGTGCCGCCGCGCGGGGGCTCCCTGAGGAACAGGAAGACGGCAATTCCCAGCACGACGCCCGGTATGCCAAAGTACACGAAGGGACGCCGCCAGTCGCTCGTCCCCATGATCGCGGGCACCGCGAGCCCGAGCACCGTTCCCAGGGCGAAGGTCGTCCCCATTATTCCCAGGACCAGTCCGCGCTTTTTTCGCGGCACCATGTCGCTCACCATCGGGTAGAGGCAGGCGCTGAACGTTGACTGGAAGAATTTCATGAACGCGTCCGCCACCAGGAGCCACACGAACCCGGTCGCGCCCCCGATTGCCCACGTTGCCGCCGACCACCCGATCACGCCTATCGCGATGAGGTCGCGCCTGCGCCATCGGTCCGCGAGGACGCCAAAGACGAGGATGCCCAGTATCCCCACGGCGTCCATCACCGAGCGGATCATTCCGAACTGCAGATCGTTGATGCCGATGTCGCGGCTGATGGGCCCGTAGAGTGGCGCCAGGAGCTCGTAGTCGGCCATGCGCAGGGTCGAAACGATCATGAGGAGTGCGAGCGTGAATACGAGGTACGCGCCGGTGGGCATGAAGGGGGCCGAATGCGCTCTTTTCATCGAGTTCTCCGGTCGTCTGTGTTATTACGGGGGGGCCGACGTACATGGCCTCGTCCCCATGCGAAGTATCGCACGGGGACGCGGAAAAAGCAATCCCGTTACAGCACGCCGCGCTTTTTCGCGAGGTTCAGCATCTGCTCGGCCGAGGTTGCGGGAGGGACGCGGTACTCCCCTGCGCCCTTGATCGTGAGGCTGATCGCCTCCGCCGCGCAGTCGGTGACGCAGAGGCCGCATCCTATGCAGCGTCCCGGGTCCACCCGCGCGATCCCGTCCGCGCCCATGGTGATCGCGTCCATCTGGCATCGCTCGAGGCAGGACTCGCACCCGGTGCACGCGCCCGCGTCCACCTGCGCCTGGTAGTTCGAGAACACGATCTCCGCCGGCCGCGGGTGCTTCTTGATCGCTCCCAGAACGCCGCAGCAGTCGCCGCAGCAGCAGCACATGCCCGCGGGATTCTGCGCGGTCGCCGGCTGCGTCACGAGGCCCGCCTCCTGCGCCTTCGCCACGATCTGGATCGCCTCGTCGGCGCTCACGGCGCGTCCGAGCTTGTTCTCCACGTAGAAGCGCGCCATGGAACCGAACATGAAACAGGTCTCCAGGGGCTTTCCGCAACCCTTATCCTGGAGCTTCTTCGCCTTGCGGCAGACGCACTCTGCGACGGCGATGGTGTCGGCGCTCCTGAGGATCTGGACCGCGTCCTCGTAGGCGGCCACGCGGTTTTCCGGAACGATCGATTTCTGCACGGGGATGGTGCGCATGAAAAGCCCCTCGCTCGCCGCGATCGCGCCGTGAAAACCCTCCGTGAAATACTCCTCGAGCATCTCCCCGAGCTCCCGGTTGAAACGCGTGATCTGGAACTCTATGAGCCCGTGCATGAACGGAATGGCGCCGTACTTGACCGATTCGCCCTTGCGCGCCCTGAAGAGGAGGCCCTTCCCGGCCATGGCCTCCAGCTGCGCGGCGACATCGGCCACGGGCCTTCCCACGCGCGCGGCAACGGCATCCGGTTCCTCAAGGCGCGGCGACATCGCCATGAATAGCCGGGCGTCGTCCTCGCTAAAGAGCTTTTTGAGAATCCTGATTTCTATGTTGGATTTCGTCGCTGGAAAACCCAGCGAGTACATGTCGAGCCGCTTCTGCATCTCCCGGAACAGTTCGTCCGCCATGGCGCGCCTCCTTTTGATTCTATTGAAAATTGGTAACTATTCAGCAAATTTAATTCAAGGAGAAAAAAGACTATTAATTTGAATGAT
>CALMJO010000586.1 GCA_937864375.1 uncultured Spirochaetota bacterium | reverse complement strand
GTTTTTCGTGGGCGGACGGCAGGACCCGGTGTTCGGCCCCGTGGTGGTGGCGGGCCTGGGGGGCGTCTTCATAGAAATATTCAGGGACAGGGCGATGAGGCTCGCCCCTGTCACCGAGATCGAGGCCGGGGAGATGCTCCGCGAGCTCGTATCCTATCCCCTGCTGGAGGGATACCGCGGCAAGGGCCCCCTGGACAGCCGGGCGCTCGCCGGAGTCATAAGCCGCGTGTCGGGCCTCCTCGCGTCATGCCCCGAGATCGCCGAAATAGACTGCAACCCGGTCATCGTGTACCCGGAGGGCAGGGGGATCGCCCTCGTGGACAGCCGTCTTTTTTTCAGGGATGTTCACAGGAAGATCGAAGCGCTCGCGCGTTAATGCTTGACCGTACGCCGGGGATGCGGTATCCAGCACCGTAACTGCACGGAGCCGACGCCATAATCCCATGGTACCACGCATTCTGAGAGAAAAAGGAATCTCGTTCGCCCGGATCCGCTCCCACCTGCTGAACAGCTGGTCCATGTCCTGGCCCATGATTTTCATCATGCTTTTCGATTTCCTCATAAACCTTACCGACGTCTTCATCGCGGGAAAGATTGGGAAAGAGGTCCAGGCCTCGGTGGGCTTCGTTTCCCAGGTGTATTTCATCTTCATAGTCATCGCCAACGCCCTCACGGTAGGTACCGTTACCACGGTATCCAGGCTCGCGGCGTCGACGGACAGGGATGCGCTCCGGTCGACCATATATTCCGTACTGGTAGCGACGCTCGCGGCAGGATTCCTGCTTTCTGTCGGGGGATACTTCATGTTGGCCCCCGTGATCCGGATGATCGGGGTGCCGGAGGTGGTCAAGGAGTACGGGATACCGCTCGTTGAAATCTATGCCTGCGGCCTCGTTTCCCACTATTTCCTGATCAATACCAACGGAATCCTGCGCGCGAACCGCATGGTGAAGCAGTCAATGATCACCATGGCGTGCGTGTGCGTGATCAATGTCGCGCTCAACTTCGTCCTCGTCTTCTGCACGCCGCTGGGATTCAAGGGCATTGCGCTCTCTACGGCGCTCTCCTATCTCACGGGCGCACTCATTAATGCGCTCATGGTAAAAAAGTTATTTACGGGAACTCGCAGGTTTTCTATGGAAATAGTGAGGAAGGTGGCGGCCATTGGCTGGCCCGCGGGTCTCCTGCAGATCATGTGGCAGCTTGGTTCCGCGATGCTCTTCATAATCCTGGGCAGGCTGCCGGAAAGGAGCGTGGAGGTGCTTGCCGCCTTCACGAACGGACTCAGGATAGAGTCCGCCATCTTCATGCCCGCGTTCGCGTTCAACATGGCGAACGCGGTGATCGTGGGGAACCTCATGGGCGAGGGCCGGAAGAAGGACGCGTTCAGGGGCGGCCTGGTGACCGCGGCAATCGGCGTGGGAATCATTGCGGTGCTCACGCTCCTGGTCGTGCTGAATGCGCGCACCCTGTCCGGTTTCCTTTCGGGACATGACGCGGTTGTCTCGGAGAGCGTGCGCTATCTTTACATCAGCATGGCGAGCGAGCCCTTCATGGCATGGGCCGTCATCATCGGGGGAGCCCTGAACGGAGCAGGCGATACGCGGGGAGTTATGAAGATCGTGAGCTTCAGCCAGTGGATCGTTCGCCTTCCGCTGGCGTACATGCTGGGAATCGTGCTGGGCCTGGGACCGGCGGCGGTGTGGTGGTCGATGAACGCATCAATACTGGTGCACTTCGCCCTGATCACCAGGCGTTATATTCGCGGTAGATGGGTGCATTATGCGTAGGGAAAAACTTTCGCTGGAACACAGGGCCCCGCTGTACGGCATTTTCAGGGACCTCCGGCTTTCAATATCCGAGTACAGCTTCGCGAACCTCTTCCTGTTCCGCGAGGCGCACGAGTACGAGGTAGTCTTCGACGATCACATGTTCGTAGAGGGCAAGACGTACGGTGGAGAAAAGTTTTTGCTCCCGGCGTTCGATTTGAGAAAGGCCGACATTTCCTATATCCGGAAAGTGATGGACGGGGGCCACATGCTTTTTCCCGTCGCGGAAGAGCAGCTTGGATTGTTCGAAGGGCCCGGGTTCGCGCATGAATGCCACGAAGACGACATGGATTATGTGTTCACCGTGGAAAAGATCTCGACCTATCCCGGCAAGAAGCTCCACAGCAAGCGAAACCTCCTCACGCAGTTTTTAAACGCATACGAACACGAAAAGTTCCCCATAGACGCCCAGAGGCGGGGTGACGCGCTGGGAATACTGGAGCGCTGGCAGAAGGAATCGGGCATGCCGGCAGAGGAGACCGATTACCGCGCCTGCCGCGAGGCGCTGGAGCTCCAGGACGAGCTCATCCTGTGCGGGGGCATCTATTACGTGTTCGGCGAGCCGGCGGGATTCATCCTGGGCGAGGAAATCAACGAGGAGATGTTCGCGCTCCACTTCGCCAAGGGGCTCACGAAGTTCAAGGGAATCTACCAGTTCATGTATAACAGCTGCGCAGGAGTGCTGGGCGCGTATTATAAATATCTCAACTTCGAACAGGACCTGGGAAAGGTGTCGCTCAGGCAGGCCAAGTCATCCTACCATCCGGACCTAATGATAAAGAAGTACCGCGTGAGGCTCCGGCAGTCATAATAGGTACGAACATGAGAGCGCGGCTTCGCTGCCGCGCCCGTTGACACGTTCCCCTCACAGTGTGCGCAGGAAGAACTCCTTCGCGCGCCGCTCCGCTTCCGTGCGGAACTGGTTCCATTCCTGCACATGCTTCGTGCACGCGGGCGACCACATCTCCTTTGGCTCCTTCGACGCCTTGAAGAGGCGCTCGCCGTGGGTGTAGGGGACGAAATTGTCCGCGGTGCAGTGCATGATGAATACCGGGCGCGGCGCTATGGCCGCGATCTTGTCCTCTGCGTTGATCTCGCCCATGTTCGCGCCCGCGCGAAGACCCGAGATCCACATCACCATGGGTATGAGGGGAAAGCGGGGAAGCCCGTAGTCGCGCGCGCCCACCTCGGCCAGGACGTCGGCGACGTTCGCGTAGCCGCTGTTGAAAATGCCGGACCTGATCCTCTTGTCCTCGGCCATGGCGAGCACCGCGGTGGAGGCGCCCAGCGAGGCGCCGAACACGCCGATTGATTCCATCTTCTTTTCGTTCACGAGGAAATCTACCGCGGCAATCACGTCCAGCTTTTCGTAGTATCCCATAGATGCGAAGGCCTTGCCGGACTTGCTGAACACGCGCAGGTCGAACGCGACGAGGTTAAATCCCGCCTCGGTGAGCATTTTCGCGTACCGCATTCCCTCGTTCCGGCCCCCGCCGTGACCATGAACCAGTACGATCGCCTTTTTTCCCGGAGCGACCGAGGGCATGAACCATCCGCCCAGGGTTACGCCGTCCTTTGTCGTAAAGGTCACGTCCTCGAACTTGATATTCTGCTCGGACGGATCTCCGCAATACACGTAATGTGCGGGATTGCACTTGTAGGCCGGGTGGATGAGCAGGTTGGAGAAAAACCAGGCCGCACCCAGCAGGATAACGAGCACCAGTACAACCAGAACTATAAGGGTAAGCCTGACAATCGATTTTTTATCAGCCACGGGATATCTCCTGGGGATTAGTCTGTTAACGATCTAAATGGAATTCTACTTTAATGACCGTCCCAAGATCAAGCAGGAAAAAAGAAATTGATTTTTTACTGTTAATATGATGTGGTCCCTTCATTGCGCTCGCGCAGGGGGCTTCGCCGTCGCAACCGGCACGCACCCCTCTATGCCTGGAGATACCATTGGATAATATCGTAATAATAGGGTTCGGTTCGGCAGGGTATGCGGCGCTCATGGCCGCCCGGCGCGTCAATCCCAGGGCGTCCATAACCGTCATCGATCCCAAGCACGAAGACCTCATGCATCCCTGCGGCCTGCCGTATGCGCTCGAGGGCCATGTGCACGATGAAAACCTTACCCAGTCGATCCACATGGAAAAAATGGGGGTCCGGAAGGTTCGTGCCCGGGCGGTTGGCATAGATGCCGATGCGGGCATCGTGCGCACCGAGGGAGAAGCCGGACCGGCGGAGGTGCCGTTCGGGTCGGTAGTGCTGTGCACGGGGAGTCGCCCCTTCGTCCCGCCGGTGAAGGGTGCGGCCGAGGCGATCAACAGGGGGCTTTACACGCTTTCATCGATAGATGACCTCGTCATGATCCGGGAGCGTATAAAGTCGGCAGGTGCCGCGGTAGTTGTTGGCGCGGGCGCCATCGGGCTCGAAACCGCCGCTGCGCTCAAGGAGTACCTGCCCCTGGTGAC